>JBEBHW010000230.1:0-5981 GCA_040081145.1 Burkholderiaceae bacterium | reverse complement strand
GCCACGCCTTCGCGTGCCCCGGTGCCTGCGGCCTGAACCCGGCGGCGCTCACCAGCATGCTGCGCTGGGCGTTGCCCGACTGGCAGTGCGGGCGCGGGTCGAAGGCCCCCAGGCTCCTAGAATCCGCGAATTGAAGAATCCGCGAACGGGCGAGGGTGGCGCGTGCGAACAGGTGAGCATGAGTGACGGCATTATAGGTTTGGCCCGCTGGCTGGAGACCCCCTCCGGGCGTTACCTACTCGACTGGGAACAGCGATATCTCGATCAGGTGGTGGCCGATCTGTTCGGATTTCACGCTCTGCAGTTGGGCTTGAACCAGATCGATGCGCTGCGCGCGAATCGAATGCCGCATCGATGGATTGCCACCGAATCGCTCGCCGGCAGCGACAGCTTTGCCGCCGTGTCCTTGCATTGCAGTTTCGATGCTTTGCCTTTCGACAGCCAAAGCCTCGACCTGGTGGTGCTGCCACACGGTCTGGAGGTGACCAGCGACCCGCACCTGGCGCTGCGCGAAGTCGAGCGCGTGCTCGTTCCGGAAGGGCGCGTCGTGATCGTCGGCTTCAATCCAGCGAGCCTGTGGGGACTGCGCCAGCGGCTGGGCAGCTTGCGCAGGCGGGTCTTGCCACGCACCGCCGGCCCCTTGTTCATGCCCACCGAAGGCGAATTCTTCGGCTACCGGCGTCTGCGCGATTGGCTGCGCCTGCTCAGCTTCGAAGTCGAGGCCGGCCGGTTCGGCTGCTATTTGCCGCCGCTCGTCTCACAGAAGTGGTTGTCGCGATTTGCCTGGATGGAGCGTGTGGGCGAACGCTGGTGGCCGGTTTTCGGCGCCGTGTATTGCGTGGTCGCCGTCAAGCGCGTGCGCGGCATGCGCCTGGTCGGCTTGGCGCGCACGATGCGCCGCCTCAGCCAGACTCCGGCGGCGATTGCCGTGAGTCACCAAGGGTTCGACGCCGAGGTCGCGAGTCGACGCGAATCCAAACCCCAGGACCGACATGAATGAATCGACAAGCAAGTGGATGGCCTATACCGACGGGGCCTGCGCGCCCAGCAACCCCGGGCCCGCGGGGTGGGGCGCGGTGCTGCTCGCGCCTGCCGGTCGCGGCGCCACCGAGCACTACGGATTCATCGGCCCGGGGACCAATCAGATTGCCGAGTTGACGGCCGCAATCGAAGGCCTGACCCGGGTGCCGGAAGGCGCGGCGGTCGAATTGGTGAGCGACAGCCAATACGTCCTGAAAGGCCTGTCGGAATGGCGCCGCGGCTGGGAACGCAAGGGGTTCAGGAATTCGAAGGGCGATCCCGTGGCCAATCTGGCGCTATGGAAGCGCCTGTTCACCATTGCCGATGCGCGCGCCGTCACGACGCGCTGGGTGCGCGGGCACAACGGCGACAAGTTCAACGAACGCGCCGACGCTCTGGCCAACCTGGCGCTTCAGGTCAAGGCAAGCCACGACTGCGCGGCACCCAAGTAGCCAGCGCACCCGGGATGCGGGATTGTCCGGAACGGGTCGCGCGGCGACGATAGCTTCCATACGCCGACCAACCCCCCGGGGCATCGCATGGAAGATCAAAACCCACCCGATTTCAACCTGCCTCGATCCGACTCCGGCGACGCAACCGCGGCAGCCTGGCAGGACCTTCTCGCTGAACTGACGGAACTGCACGCCAGGCTGGAATACCTGCGCCTGCTGTTGAAGATGGGCGTGCGCGGCTTTTGATTCGCAGTGCCGGCCCGGTCCCGCGCGTGAGGTCAGTGGCTGCCGAGTGAGCGGGGGGTGTGCGAAACCGCTAGAGTCCGGACTGGCGTTCGAACTTGAAGCGATGAAATCCCTGCACACCTTGGTTTGTATCGTGGGTATCGGCCTTGCTGCCGGTATCGCCTATTGGACACAGCAGCACTCCGGCGGCGCAGCGGCAGCCGTATCGGCGTTGCCGGCGCTCGGCGCGCCGTCCACCCCGGACTCTCGGCGTGGCTCGCCCGCGACCTCGGATGCACCCACCAGCGTCGAAGTCGGCAAGGTCGAGGTCATGAGCCTGCAAGACGAAACCCAGGCTGTGGGCAGCTTGCGTTCGCGCCAGGGCGTGATCTTGCGGCCTGAAGTCGGCGGCCGGATCGCCAAGCTCGGTTTTGTCGACGGCCAGCGCGTGAGCCAGGGTCAGCTGCTCGTGCAACTCGACGCCACCTTGCAGCAGGCGCAGTTGCTGCAAGCCCAGGCGCAGGCGAGCATTGCCCGCACCAACCTGCAGCGCAACCGAGAACTCGTCGCGCAAAATTTCGTCAGTCAGAGTGCCGCCGATCAAACTGCCGCGGCGCTTGAAGTCGCCGAGGCCCAAGTGGCGGTGGCACAGGCGCAACTGGGGCGCATGGCGATCGTCGCGCCGTTTGATGGCGTCACAGGAATTCGCTCCGTCAACGTCGGCGACTACGTGAAGGACGGTGCCGACCTCGTGAGCGTCGAAGACGTGAGTGCGATGACGGTGGACTTTCGTTTGCCCGAGGCCGTCGTGTCGCGCCTGCGCTTGAACCAGGCGGTGGACGTGAATCTGGATGGCCTGCCGGGTCGCAAATTCAAGGCGCGCGTCGATGCCATCGATTCCCAGCTCGACGCCAATGGCCGCTCCCTGCTGGTGCGGGCACGCCTGGACAATTCGAGTGGCGTGTTGCGCCCGGGAATGTTTGCGCGCGCGCGCATCGTCTTCGAGGACCGGCCGCGCGCGCTGGTCGTTCCCGAAGAGGCGCTGGTGCCGCTGGGCACCAAGCAGTACCTGATCAAGGTGATCGACGGCGCTGGCGGCAAGGTTTCGCAACGCATCGAGGCGCGCCTGGGGCTGCGCGTGCCGGGCAAGGTCGAAATTCTCGAAGGTGTCGCCGCCGGTGACGTCGTCGTCACGGCGGGTCAGGCGCGGCTGATGCGAGGCGACGGTGCGGCGCTGCGCATTGTCGAGCTCGGTGAGCCCGAGGCGGGCCGGGCCGCCGACCTGCCGCGGGCGCGACCCGCCGGCGCTGCGGCGTCCGCGCCGCAATCCGCGCGTGCCGCCTCGGCGGTGTGATCGAAGCGCACAGGAACTGGGCCCCAAGATGAAGCTCTCGGACACCTCGATTCGCCGGCCGGTGTTTGCCACCGTGATGTCGCTCCTGCTCGTGCTCGTGGGGACGGTGACGTTCTCGCGCCTGGAGTTGCGCGAGTACCCGCGCATCGACGAGCCGGTGGTCAATGTCAGCACGCGCCTGGCCGGGGCTTCGTCGGAGGTCGTCGAGTCGCAGGTGACCAAGCCGCTCGAAGACTCGATTTCCGGCATCGAGGGCGTGGACATCGTGACCTCGGTGTCGCGCTCCGAAGAAAGCCAGATCACGGTGCGCTTCAAGCTGAGCAAGAACCCGGAAGCCGGCGCCGCCGACGTTCGCGACCGGGTGGCTCGGGTGCGCGCGAAGCTGCCCGACACCGTTGACGAACCCGTCGTCGCGAAAGTCGAGGCCGACGCGACCCCCACGATTTGGATCTCCTTCAGCAGCGCCACGCGCTCGCCGTTGGAGTTGACCGATCTGCTCGAACGCGTGGTTCGGCCGCGCCTGCAGACCGTGTCGGGCGTTGCCGACGTGTGGATTCGCGGCGACCGCAGGTTTTCGATGCGCATTTGGGTCGACCCCGACAAGCTCGCCGCCTACCGCCTCACCGTGCAAGACGTGGAAGACGCGTTGCGCCGGCAGAACCTGGAAGTTCCGGCCGGGCGCATCGAGAGCGTGCAGCGCGAATTCAGCGTCACGGCACAAACCGATCTCAGCACCGCGATCCAGTTCGCCGACGTGGCCTTGCGCACGGTGAACGGCTACACGGTGCGCCTTCGCGACGTCGCGCGCGTCGAGGAGGCCAGCGCCAACGAGCGCTCGAGCGTGCGCCTGAACGGCGTGCCTGCAGTGTCGATCGGCGTGATTCGCCAGGCGACGGCAAATCCGCTCGAGGTGTCCGCCGGCGTGCGCGACGTGCTGCCGCGCATCCAGCAGGATCTGCCCTCCGGCGTGCTCGTGAACGTGGCGAACGACAACTCGGTGTTCATCGATCGTTCGATCAAATCGGTGTACCGCACGATCGCCGAAGCCGTGCTGCTCGTCGCGCTCGTGATCTTCTTCTTCCTGCGCACGCTGCGGGCTTCACTGATACCGCTGGTGACGATCCCTGTGAGCCTGATCGGCGTGTTCGGCGTCATGGCGCTGGCCGGCTTCACGATCAATACCTTGACGCTGCTCGCCCTCGTGCTTGCCATCGGTCTCGTCGTGGACGACGCGATCGTCATGTTGGAGAACATCTTCCGCCACATTGAAGAGGGCTTGAATCCGTTCCAAGCTGCGCTGCGCGGGGCGAAAGAAGTCGGCTTTGCGATCATGGCGATGACGCTGACGCTCACCGCGGTGTACGCGCCGCTCGCATTCGCCCCCGGGCGCACCGGGCGCCTGTTCACCGAGTTTGCCTTGACGCTGGCCGGTGCGGTGCTCGTCTCCGGGTTCGTCGCGCTAACCTTGACGCCGATGATGTGCAGCAAGCTCCTGCGGCACAACCCGAGCCCGAATTTTTTCGACCGCGGCATGGAACGGATTCTGGTCGCGCTGGCGCGCGGTTATCGGATCGTGTTGCGCTGGGTCTTGGGCCAGCGCTGGATCGTCATGCTCGTGATGGTGGGTGCGGCGTCGGGAAGCTGGTGGTTGTTCAGCACCGCCAAGAGCGAGTTGTCGCCGCTCGAAGATCGTGGCGTGATTCTGGCGACGATCAATGCGCCCGACGGCGCGACGATGGCCTACACCGAGCGCTACATGCTCGCGGTCGAACGCATCGGCATGTCGTACGCCGAGTTCGACCGGGTCTTCGTCGTCACCGGCAATCCGACCGTGTCGCAGGGCATCAGCTTCTTGCGCGCGGTCGACTGGTCCGAGCGCAAGAAAACGACGCTCGAATTGGCGCGCGAGCTACAGCCCAAGTTCGCCGCGTTGCCCGGGGTGACCGCGTTTCCCGTCACGCCGCCCTCGCTCGGCCAGGGGTTTCGCGAACGCTCGATCAATTTCGTCATTGTTACTTCCAACTCGTATGGCGAGCTGGCGACGATGTCGCAGCAAATGCTCGCCGAGATGGCGCGCAATCCGGGCATCGTTCAACCCGACAGCGACTTGCGCCTGAACAAACCCGAATTGTTCATCAAAGTCGACCGCGACCGCGCCCACGACGCGGGCGTGGCCGTCGACCAGGTGGCGCGCGCGATCGAGACCATGCTCGGCGGGCGCAACGTGACGCGCTACAAACGCGGCTCCGAGCAATACGACGTGATCGTGCGAACCCAGGCGAGCGACCGCACGACGCCGGAACACATCGACAAACTCTTTGTTCGCGGCCAGAAGAACGGCGTCGAGGCGATGATTCCGTTGTCTTCGCTCGTCACCGTCAAGGAATCGGTCAGCCCGAGGGAGCTGAACCACTTCAACCAACGGCGGTCGGTCTCGATCACGGCCAACCTGGCGCCGGGATACTCGTTGGGCGAGGCGCTGAAATTCATGGAGGCGAGTTCCGAGAAAGTGCTCAAGCCCGGTTACGCAACCGAGTTGAACGGCGTCTCGCGCGAGTTCAAGTCCTCCAGCGGTGCCTTGGGCATGGTGTTCGTGCTCGCGCTGCTGTTCATCTTCCTGGTGCTGTCGGCGCAGTTCGAGAGCTTTGTCGACCCGTTTGTCATCATGTTCAGCGTGCCGCTGTCGATGGTTGGCGCGCTCGCCGCGCTGCACCTGTCGGGCGGAACCTTGAACGTGTATTCGCAGATCGGCTTGATCACGCTGGTGGGCTTGATCACGAAACACGGCATCCTGATCGTCGAGTTCTCGAATCAGCTGCGCCAGCAGGGCCGGGCGATGCGTGAAGCCGTCTTGGAAGCGGCGACGATGCGGCTGCGCCCCATCCTCATGACAACCGGGGCCATGGTGCTTGGCCTGTCTCTTATACACA
>JBEBHW010000229.1:0-5988 GCA_040081145.1 Burkholderiaceae bacterium | reverse complement strand
GGTCATCGGTTCACCAATCGCGATAAGGCACGCCGTTCAGACCGCTGCCATCGGCAGCGGTGCTCACGTCGAAGACGTCGGCGCCGGCCGACGGGCTGTCGGGTGCGCTGGCGTAGGCCCGCAGCACCCAGGTTTTCTCCGCCGGCAAACTGGCGTCGGGGACGAACGGGTCACGCGGCACGCGGCGCAGAAAGACCAGCTTCTCCGCGCTCGGCGACTTCTGATTCGCCACGCCTTCCACCAGCACTTGCAAGCTCGGCGGGTAACCCGTGTCGCCGGCTTCGCGGCGGATCAAGCCGTTGTCGGCAGCCGCTTTGTAGCGGTCGATGGCGACGCGGATTTCGCGCAGCGACTCGCGCAGCGCCTGCTCGCGACTGCGCTGCACCGTCATCTCGGCCAATGGCGCGGCAAGCATCGCCAACAAGCCGAGCAGAGCGAGCGTCACCACCAACTCCATCAGCGTGAAACCTGACTGCTGACCCGCTTTGCGCTGCAACTCACGCCGAATCATGTTCACCTCAGGACTTGGCAGGCGCGGGGGAAGCGGGAGTCGCCGGGTCCGCGCCCGTCGGCGCGGCGGGCGTTGCAGGCGCAGCGGCGGGAGCCGCAGGTTCGACCGGAACCGCGGGCACCGGGACGGCGTCACCGCCCGGCCGCGGCAGCGGCCGCACGATCGGGCGGCGGCCTGCCGGGCTTGCGCCTTGCGCAGGCGCCGACGTGCCCGGACCCGCCTGCTCAGCCTGAACCACACCGATCGGATCAGTCAAGTACTGCCGGTCGCGAACCATCGCTTCGCTGCCAGACCAGGCGTCGGCGTTGCGCGGATCCGGGCTCGCCATCGGGCGGATGATGCGCGGCGTGATCGAGAGGATGATTTCGGTCTTCTGCTTGTCGCCGCTTTCCGAGGAGAACAGCTTGCCCACGACGGGCAACTGACCCAGGCCCGGAACGCGCGACGCCGAGTTGCGATCCGAGTCGCTGATCAAACCGGCGAGCACTTGCGTCTCGCCATCGTGCAGCCGCAGCACCGTCTGCGCCGAGCGCGTGCCGATCTTGTAGGCTTGGCCGCTGTCGGTCTTGAGTTCACCCGTCACGTTGCTCACGTCGAGGTTGACCTTGATGCCCACATCGCCGTCGGCGTAGACCTGGGGCTCAACCTCGAGCTTGATGCCCACGTCAACGTACGAGATCGACCCCGTCAGCACCGTCGATTGGCCCGAGGCCTGCGGCGACAGCAGGTTCGTGATCACGGGCAGCTTGTCGCCCACCAGGATCTTCGCCTTTTCCTTGTTGCGCGTGCGGATTCGCGGGCTCGCCAGGATGTTCGCGCTGCCGTCCTGCAGCATCAGGTTCAGCGTCGCTGCCAGACCTGTCACGCGCAAGTCGTTGCGCCCGAGGCTCCTGAAGTCACCGACCGTCAGCGCGGTGCTCGGCGTGGATACGGTGATCGACGACGGGAGCTGCAGGCCCAGCGCGCTGGCGCGACTGCTCGACACCTCGAGCACCTCGACTTCGAGCATAACTTCAGGATCCGGCAAATCGTTCGCCGCAACCAGGCGTTCGGCCAGCGCCACGGCATCGGCCGTGTCGCGCATCACCATCGTGTTCGTCTTCGCGTCGATGACGATGTCCTTGGTCTTGACCATCGTCTTGACGATGTTCGACATGAAGGTCGCGTCGATGTTGCTCAGCTGAAAGGTGCGCACCTTCAGCTCGGCGTATTCCTTTTGTTTGGCCGCGCCGACCGGGTAGATGAGCAGCGTATTGCTGTTCAGGACGCGCTTTTCCAGCTGGTTTTGCAGCAGGATGAGTTCGATCGAGTCTTCGACCGACGCGTCTTTCACGAAGATCGTGGTGCGCGCGTCGCTGCGCACGTCGCGGTCCAGGATCAGATTCACGTTCGCCGCCTTGGACAGGGCTTCGAACACCATGCGCAGCGGCGCGTCGCGGAACTGCAGCGTCACCGGGCGCTTGAACGCCGAGCGTGCCGCCGTCTGCTCCTCGCGGGCACGCCTGTCCGCGTCGACCTTGTCTTCGATGCTTCGCGCCAGGTCCGTGGCCGCCGTGTTTTGCGGCATTTCGAGCAGCACCGCGTGCACCGTGTTGCGTGCCGATTCGAGCTGATTCGCCTTGAGGGCACGCTCCGCGGCGGCCAACTGCACCTGGGCGCGGCGCTCCACGTCGACCATCTTCATGCCGCGTGCCGCGCGTTCGTTGCCCGGCTCGATCTTCAGTGCTTCGCGGTAGTGCTGCGAAGCGGCGTCAAACTGCAGCAGCTTGCGCGCGTCGTCGCCATGCTCCACCAGGTTGCGCACCGCGACGTTGCGTTGCATCACGAAGTCCAGCTTGTAGCGCACGTTGTCCGGCTCGAGCTCGTTGGCGCGGCGCAGGCTGGTCAGCGCCTGCTCGGACTTGCCTTGCGCTGCGTAGTCCAGACCGTCGCGGTGTTCGCGCTGTGCGGCACAACCGCCCAGGAGCAAGACGGCAATGGCCAGCGTGTGCAACACAGGCGACTTGACAGGGGATTGCGACATCAGATGGAACCTCCAGTAACGCTGAGACGCAGCGTGACGTTTTGTTGGACGTGGACGAATGTGAGTTCGCGGGCCGACACCGTCTCCAGGCGGAAGCCGCCCTCGAGGGTGTCACCCGTCTTGGCGACGATCAGGCGCTCGCCGAGTGTCAGGAACACGGTGGGTGAATCGGTCTTTTCCGCGTAAGTCCCGAGGAAGCGATAGGGCAGTTGCGGCGGCGCCACGGGCGCCGGCGCCGGCGCCTCGACCACCGCGGCCGGTGGCGCGATTGCGACCGGCGCCACCGCCTTGGGCAGCTCGCGCTTCACGACCCAGGGGTTGGCGTCGAAGGGATTGCGCGCCGCCGCCGGTGGGACCATCGCCCGCACCGCAAAGACTTGCCCCGCAAGCTGCGTATCGACGCGCTGCGCCGGCAAGGCGCCGCTACCGGCCGCCGCAGCATTGGCACGCATCCGCCGCGGCGCTTCGGGGGCCACCACGTCGGCCGGTTTGAAGACGCTCCAGGCCGACCACAGGGCCAGACCGGCGGCCACGACGACCAACCCACGTTGACGCAACAGCGCGTTCATGGCGCGTCCTTTCGGAAGTACAGGCTCAAGCGCAGCGTTCCTTCGAGCGTCTTGAGTTCAACGTTCGGCCGCTCGATGTCGATGCTGTCGAGTGCCGCATTGGGCAGGCCGTTGAGCAGGCGGGCGATCACGGCGCGGGTTTGCGCGTAGCTGCCGCCGAAAGGCAAGGTGACCTTGAGACGCGACAGATTCGGCTCCTGGTCCAGCGACGCGTATTCGGCGCGATCGAAGGTCACGCCCGAGGCGCCGGCCAGGTCGAGCAGCTTCGCGACGCTTTCGCCGCGCCGCGACAGCGGGGGGATCGACGAGTGCAGGCGTTCGCGCCAGTCGGCCTGTTCTGCGCCCAGCGCCGCCTTGGCGCGCTGGGGGGTCAGACTGTCGAGCTTCGCGACCTGCTCACGCACGAGGGCGTTGCGTTTCGCCTCGATTTGCGGGCGCAGGGTGCCGAGCAGCGCACTTCCCGCAACGATGATGACCAGCGCCGCGACGCCGGCCCAGCCCATGTGAAGCTGCCACCACCAACGCAGCCGGTTCGCCCGCGCCTTGGGCGCAGCGACGGTTTGAATGACGGGGATCATTGCGCCATCTCCTGGGTGCGGCCTTTGCCCTGCGCTACAGCCATGCCGGGGCGCCACACGGCGTGAATCGAGAACTGCACCGGTGCGCCGTCGACGTCGTGCAGGGTTTCGTAGTGGTTGAGCAGAACCGAGGCGAGGCGCTTGTCGTTTTCGAGCGCCATCACGTAGGCCAGCATGACGCGGCGATGCCGGGCCCGCGCCGTTACCGTGAGCATGCCGGTCGTCGCGTCGGGCTCCAGGCGCACCAGCGCCACATCGCCGGCACCGTGCTTCTCGAACATGTCCATCAATTCGTTCCACGGGGCAACGAGGTGGCGCGACAGGTGGTCGATTTGCGCCAGCGCGCGCTGCTCTTCAGGCGCGACGCCGCGCTGCGGTGCACTGGCCTGGCGAAGCGTCGCGGCAAACGCGTCGCGCTGCTGGTTCAGGGCTTGCTGGTCGCTCCAGACGAGCCAGCCCTGCCAGGCCAGGGCGGCTGCGGCAAGCGCCAGCAGCGCCAGCCCGGCGCCGGGCGAGCGGCGCGGTGCGACGAAGTCGATGGGGGTGAGGAGTTTCATCGGGGGGCTTTCTCAAGCTTGCGGCGTCATGCCGGAACGCCGAGCAGCGGCCGGCTCAGCGTCCAGCCGCGCTGCGCGCACATGTCCTGCAGCAGGGCGCGCTGGCCGGCGTTGTAAGGAACGACGCACACCGCGGGCAGTTGTTCGTCGGTGTCGTCACTGGCTTGCTGCAGGCCCTGCGCCTCGATGCGCCCGGCGAGCTGCTCGGGGTCGGTCACGTCGCAGCGTTCCCAGTCGATTCGCGTCACGGTCCGCGGTGTGACGCCGAGAACACTCGCGCCTTCGCGGCGCACGAACACGGCGTGCCCGGTGTGCGCGCCGAGGTCGATGCGCATCGTGTTGATGTCTTCGAGCAAGGCGCTGCGCACATGCGCAATCGCGATGCCGCGCATCGCCAGGGCTTCGCGCCACATCGCGAGCAGCGCCGACTCGAGAGCGATCACGATCCACTGCGTGCCGCAAGGCGCCAGGGTGATCTGCACGCTCAAGTCGTCGTGGCCCAGCAGTTCCATGAATTGGCCGCGCGCCACGGCGAGTGCGTCGCTGGGTGTGCCTTCGGCCGGCAGCATCATCGTGTACAGGGCCTCGTCTTCGACCCACAGCGAGGCGCACAGCGGCAAGTCGAGCCCCTGTGTCACCAGCGCAGCCAGGGCGAGTTCGATCGCATCGCCCGCGTCGGCCGAAGCGCTGGCGCGGCCGGCCAGCTTGGCGCGCAGGCCGGCGCGCCACATTTCAGCGTCGCAGTGCTGCGGCCCGAGCCGCAAGCGCAGTTCATTCTTCAGCAGCAGTGACACGATTCGCTTCCTCCAAGGTGGTGATTCCGGCAGCGACCAGGGTCAGCGCCGCGTCGCGAAGGGTTTGCAGGCCGCGCTTCTTCGCCGCGGCGCGCAATTGAGACGGTGTTGCGCGCTCGGCGATCAGGCTGCGCAGCTCCACGTCCATGGTGAGCGTCTGCGCGATCGCGCGCCGGCCCTTGTAGCCCGTGCCGCGGCAATGTGCGCAGCCCATGCCTCGCTTGAACGTCCAGCCCGCGGCCTCCGGCGGCAGGCTGCTCGCGGCCAGGCGCTCTGCGTCGGGGGTTTCATCGACGATGCACGAGGTGCACGTGATGCGCATGAGGCGCTGCGCAAGCACGCCGTTCAGCGCGGCGACCAGGTTGTACGGATCGACTTCCATCGTCGACAAGCGCCCGATCACGTCGAACACGTTGTTCGCGTGCAGTGTGGCAAACACCTGGTGCCCGGTGAGCGCGGCTTGAATCGCGATCTGCGCCGTCTCGGCGTCGCGCATTTCACCCACCATGATCTTGTCCGGGTCGTGGCGCAGTATTGAGCGCAGGCCTTTCGCGAACGTCAGGCCTTTCGCCTCGTTCACCGGGATCTGCAGCACGTCGGCGACTTGGTACTCGACCGGGTCTTCGATCGTCACGATCTTGTCCAGGCCGGTGTTGACTTCCGAGAGCACGCCGTAGAGCGTCGTCGTCTTGCCGCTGCCGGTGGGGCCGGTGACGAGGAACAGCCCGTACGGCGCGAGCGCCATGCGCCGGATGAAGGCGGCCTCCGTCGGGCCAAAGCCCAGGTGGTCGATGTTGAGCTTTTCGTCGGCGGCGATCTGGTAGCGGTCGAGGATGCGCAGCACCGCGTCTTCGCCGTGCAGGCTCGGCATGATGGAAATGCGCACGTCGATGGCGCGCTCGCCGTGGCGCAGCTTCATGCGCCCGTCCTGGGGAATGCGGCGCTCCGAGATGTCG
>JBEBHW010000228.1:0-5993 GCA_040081145.1 Burkholderiaceae bacterium | reverse complement strand
CCCCAATACGCTAGGGCTAGCGCTTGATGTGGCTGCAGACCCCAGATATAGTGTGCCGTCGTGATAGGCTTGCGCTCGCTCAACGAGCCATGCGCGATAACCGGCACGAAGCGCAGGTGCATCAGGAGGCTCTTAGGATTGCCCGTCTCGTTCACAGCTCGTGGATGCGGGCGCGCAGGATCTGGCTCATCTCATGGGAACGGAATCGGTCATCGACCGCAGCGATGACTGTCAGGCAATCGTGATTGCGCACTGAGCACGGCACTGTCGAGAACTCACAGACCATCCGGTCAAAACACAAAAGGGGATTCAATGCAAGCTGTCACGTCTCGAAACCCGAGCAAACTGTCCACCACCCGCGCGCCGCTCGCGTCAAGTCCGGACGTTGCGACCTACCAGGGCTACCAGATCATCCGCCGCAATGGGTCGGTGGTGTCGTTCGAGCCGGGCAAGATTGCCGTGGCATTGATGAAGGCGTTTCTTGCCGTGCACGGCACGCAGGGCGCAGCGTCGGCGAGCGTGCGTGAAACCGTGGATGGCCTCACCGAAAGTGTCGTTCGCGGCCTGATGCGCTCGCGCCCGGGCGGCGGAACGTTTCACATCGAAGACGTACAGGACCAGGTGGAATTGGGTTTGATGCGCGGGGGGCATCACGAAGTTGCACGCGCCTACGTGCTCTATCGGGAACGCCGTGCCCAAGAGCGCACGCGCAAGGACAAGCGCGCCACCGTCGCAGAGCCGCAGCTGAGCGTGCTTGACCGGGGCGAGCGCAAGCCGCTCGATCTGGCGCATCTGCAGGGGCTGTTCGAATCGGCCTGTGCCGGGCTGGGCGACGATGTCTCGCCCGCGCCAATCATGGCGGAGACGAAGCGCAATCTCTACGACGGCGTGCCGATCGACGAGGTGCACAAGGCCGCGATCCTCGCGGCGCGCACCCTGATCGAAAAAGACCCAGGATATTCACGCGCGACGGCAAGACTCTTGTTGCACACGATTCGCCGCGAAGTCCTTGGCGAAGAAGCCTTGCCCGCCGACATGGCAACGCGCTACGCCGCCTACTTCCCGACCTTCATCCGCAAAGGCGTGAAGGCCGAGCGCCTGGACGAGGCGCTGCTTCAGTTCGACCTGGAGCGCCTGGGCGCGGCGCTGAAAGCCGAACGAGACCTGCAGTTCGACTACCTGGGTTTGCAAACGCTTTACGACCGCTACTTCCTGCACATTGACGAGGTTCGCATCGAGCTGCCGCAAGCCTTCTTCATGCGCGTCGCGATGGGTCTGGCTCTGGGCGAGATCGATCGCGAAACGCGCGCCATCGAGTTCTACGAAGTGCTGTCGAGTTTCGACTTCATGAGCAGCACACCCACGCTGTTCAACGCCGGCACGCGCCGCTCGCAATTGTCGAGCTGCTACCTGACGACGGTGGCCGACGACCTGGACGGGATTTACGAAGCGCTGAAAGAGAACGCGCTGCTCTCCAAGTTCGCCGGGGGCCTGGGCAACGACTGGACCAACGTGCGCGCGCTGGGCAGCCACATCAAAGGCACCAACGGCAAGAGCCAGGGTGTCGTTCCCTTCCTCAAAGTCGTGAATGACACGGCGGTGGCCGTCAACCAGGGCGGCAAGCGCAAAGGCGCCGTGTGTGCGTATCTGGAAACCTGGCACCTCGACATCGAGGAGTTCCTGGAGCTGCGCAAGAACACCGGCGACGACCGACGCCGCACGCACGACATGAACACGGCGAACTGGATTCCCGACTTGTTCATGAAGCGCGTCGCCCAGGGTGGCGACTGGACACTGTTTTCGCCGAGCACCTGCCCCGATCTGCACGACAAGTTCGGCCGCGACTTCGAAGCCGCGTATACCGCCTACGAAGCAAAAGCAGCGCGCGGCGAAATCAAGCTGTTCCGTACGATGCGCGCGAGCGATCTGTGGCGCAAGATGCTGACGATGCTGTTCGAGACCGGCCATCCCTGGATCACGTTCAAGGACGCGTGCAACGTGCGCTCGCCGCAACAGCATGTGGGCGTCGTGCATTCGAGCAACCTGTGCACCGAGATCACGCTGAATACCAATGAAGCTGAAATAGCGGTGTGCAACCTCGGCTCGGTGAATCTGGTGCATCACTTGCGTGACGGCCAGATCGACCACGCCAAGCTCAAGAAGACCATCGCCACGGCGATGCGCATGCTCGACAACGTCATCGACATCAATTACTACGCCGTGAAGAAAGCGCGCGACTCCAATTTGCGGCATCGCCCGGTGGGCCTGGGGATCATGGGATTTCAGGACGCGCTGTACGAGTTGGGGATTCCCTATGGCTCCGACGCGGCGGTGGCGTTTGCCGATGCGTCGATGGAAGCCGTCTGTTATCAGGCCTACTGGGCGTCGACCGACATGGCGGCGGAGCGCGGCCGCTACTCGAGCTATCGCGGCTCGTTGTGGGACCGCGGCATCCTGCCCATCGACTCGCTCGACATGCTCGCCCAGGAGCGCGGTGGCCACGTCGAAATCGACCGCTCGATGCAATTGGACTGGGACGGATTGCGCCAAAGAATTGCGCTGCACGGCATGCGCAACTCCAACTGCGTCGCGATTGCGCCCACGGCGACGATCTCCAACATCATCGGCGTCAGCGCATCGATCGAGCCGTCGTTCGGCAACCTGTCGGTCAAGTCGAACCTGTCCGGCGAGTTCACCGTCGTCAACGAGTACCTCGTGCGAGATCTGAAGAAGATCGGCCTGTGGGACGACGTGATGGTCATGGATCTCAAACACTTCGACGGGTCGCTGCAGCGCATCGACCGCGTTCCGGACGCGCTCAAGTCGCTCTACGCAACGGCCTTCGAGATCGAATCGAGCTGGCTCGTCGAGGCCGCCGGACGCCGCCAAAAGTGGATAGACCAGGCACAGTCGCTGAATATCTACATGGCCGGGGCTTCGGGCAAGAAACTCGACGAGACCTACAAACTCGCCTGGTTGCGCGGGCTGAAGACGACTTACTACTTGCGCACGGTGGGGGCCACGCAGGCCGAGAAGTCGACGGTCAAAGCGGGGCAAATGAATTCCGTATCGAGCCATGAATCCGGTTCGACGAGTGCGGCTGCCGCGACCGCCTTGTCAGCGCGAGACGATGCTCCGGGCGACGAAGACGAAGTGCGGTTCTGTGCCCTCGATGACCCAACGTGCGAGGCTTGCCAATGACCGCGCTTTCCATTGCACTGGCGCTCCTGCGGCACGTGCGCGCCGTGCCTCGCGAAGCCTTGACGATGCAATCCGGCAACACAACAACGGCCACAGAGTGAGCGATTGCTTGGCGAATTCGCCTATCGCTTTCATAATCCACATCCACGGGACATCCACATGCTGGTTTGGGAAGAAGACCTGAGACCTTCGACACTTCAAGATGCGGCAATGACGCTGGGCCACCTGTCGGTGGGCCGGGCGAAAAAGCTGTTCCCTTCGCTCGGCGGCGCGGCAGCGACCGCTCCAACGCCAAGAGCTTCTGCCGAGGTTGTGGCCGAGGCAGCAGGTCCCGCATCGCTGGCGTCGACCCGGCGTGTCGACGCCAGCGACAAGCGCGTCATCAACGGCAGGACCGACGTCAACCAACTGGTTCCGTTCAAGTACAAGTGGGCCTGGGAGAAGTACCTCGCGAGTTGCGCGAACCACTGGATGCCGCAAGAGGTCAACATGTCGCGCGACATCGAGACCTGGAAGAACCCGAACGGCCTGACCGACGACGAGCGTCGCATCGTCAAGCGCAATCTGGGGTTTTTCGTGACCGCCGATTCGCTGGCTGCGAACAATATCGTGCTGGGCAGCTATCGCCACATCACGGCGCCCGAGTGCCGGCAGTTCATGCTGCGCCAGGCATTCGAAGAGGCGATTCACACCCACGCCTATCAGTACATCGTCGAGTCGCTTGGCCTGGATCAAGGCGAGATCTTCAATGCCTATCACGAGATCGAGTCGATCCGCGACAAGGACGAATTTCTCCTGCCGTTCATCGCCAAGATCATGGACCCGCACTTCTGCACCGGGACGTTGGAAAACGATCGCGCGCTGTTGAAGTCCTTGATCGTCTTCGCCTGCCTGATGGAAGGTTTGTTCTTCTACGTCGGTTTTACGCAGATTCTCGCGCTCGGTCGCCAGAACAAGATGACCGGCGCCGCCGAGCAGTACCAATACATCTTGCGCGACGAATCGATGCACTGCAATTTCGGCATCGACCTGATCAATCAGATCAAACTCGAGAACCCGCAGTTGTGGACCGCGGAGTTCAAGCAAGAGATCAAACACCTCTTCGAGCGTGCCGTCGAGCTGGAGTATCGATATGCCGAAGACACCATGCCGCGTGGCGTATTGGGCATGAATGCTTCCATGTTCAAAGGTTACCTGCGCTACATTGCGAACCGGCGCGCAACTCAAATTGGACTGGAAGAACTCTTCCCGAACGAAGAAAATCCTTTCCCCTGGATGAGCGAAATGATCGACCTGAAGAAGGAGCGCAATTTCTTCGAGACACGTGTCATCGAATATCAATCCGGTGGCGCGCTGTCTTGGGATTGAATGGGAACTCGGGCGAAATGACACTTCTACCCCGCCCAGGTTCCACGCGCCGCGCCGTCGCGCGGCAAACACCGCAAGGTGATCGTGAAAGATCAAGATTCGCGCAAACGCTGCTCAGTGACACAGAAGCACTGCAGCGGTTCGCACCCCGATTCATCGTACTGGGCCGCCCCTCCTGGGCAGGCCTCAGGCGGTGAATAGCCGCAGGGCGGCGAGAAGTCTTCGCTGCCCCGTGGTTCTTTTTCAACTTGATCAAGGAGAAACGTAATGGCAACTGCAAAGAAGGCTACGGCCAAGAAAGCGGCAAAGAAGTCCGCGGCAAAGAAGGCTCCCGCCAAGAAGGCGGCAGCGAAGAAGGCTCCGGCGAAAAAGGCGGCAGCGAAGAAGGCTCCGGCTAAGAAGGCCGCAGCGAAGAAGAAAGCGCCGGCGAAGAAGGCTGCAGCAAAGAAGAAGGCCCCCGCGAAAAAAGCGGCGAAGAAGAAGGCCCCAGCGAAGAAGGCTGCGGCAAAGAAGGCAGCGAAAAAGCCCGCGGCAAAGAAGGCAGCGAAAAAGCCCGCTGCGAAGAAAGCAGCGAAGAAGCCGGCTGCGAAGAAGGCTGCGGCTCCTGCCCCGGCTGCATCCGCAACTCCGACGAAAACGTCACTCAGCCCGCAAGCTGCATGGCCGTTCCCGACAGGCGCAAAACCCTGATCGGAACACGGTCAGTCAGACCTGCAACCCGGCCCCGGCCGGGTTTTTTGTTTTTGGCGCACCCAACCACCTTGCGAGACGGAGCGACACTGCTGCGTCCCTACAATTCGCTGCACACGTCGCCTCGAGCCTTCTTGACCATGCCGCGAGCCCTGTTCGAAAGCCGCTTGTCGTCGCTCCCGCTGCTGGCTCGCGGCAAGGTGCGCGACATCTATGCCGTGGGCAACGACCGCCTCCTGCTGGTGGCGAGCGATCGTTTGAGCGCGTTTGACGTCGTCATGGCCGAGCCGATTCCCGGCAAAGGGGAATTGCTCACTCAAACTGCGCTGTTCTGGTTTGCGCAATTGGCGGACCTCGCGCCCAATCATTTGACCGGCGAGGATCCGCAAAGCGTTGTGACCGCTGCCGAACGCGACCAGGTGCGCGGACGGTCCATGCTGGTCAAACGATTGAAGCCGATTCCGGTGGAAGCGGTGGTGCGTGGTTACCTCGCCGGGAGCGCCTGGGCGGAGTATCAAAAGAGCGGCGCTGTCTGCGGCGTGGCGTTGCCACCGGGTTTGCGCAATGCGTCAAGACTCGGGCAGCCGATATTCACGCCGGCGACGAAGGCGGCGCCCGGGGCGCATGACGAAAATATCAGTCTTGGCGCGGTGCGTGAACTGATCGGCTCGGACTTGGCCGAACAACTCAAAGCCGTCTCGCTGAGCCTTTACGCGCGGGCCGCGCCCATGGCA
>JBEBHW010000227.1:0-6005 GCA_040081145.1 Burkholderiaceae bacterium | reverse complement strand
GTTCATGGCCACCTTCCACCGTGCCGGTGACCGGGTCAGGGTGTTCGTCAAAGGCGCGCCGGATGTGCTGCTGGCGCGCTGCACACGCTGGCGATGGGCCGGCGTCGACGCGCCTTTCGGCGCGACCGAGGTGGCGCAGGTCGACGCGGACTATCGATCCCTGGCCGGACACGGGCTGCGCGGCCTGCTGATCGCGTCGCGCACGCTGCCCGCCGCGGCGTTTGACGCCGCCGGCGATCTCTCGGCCTGGGTCGCCGAACTGGAGTATGTCGGATTGGTCGGGTTGATGGACCCGCCACGACCCGAGGCGATGCAGGCGATCGCCGAATGCCGCCAAGCGGGCATTGTCGTGAAGATGATCACCGGTGACCATCAGGCGACCGCGTCGGCGATCGCCGCCGAACTGGGGTTGCACGGGCGCGCGGTGTCGGGCGCAGACATCGACCGCATGGATGCAGCGCAACTCGCCGCGGCGATCGACGAGGTCGCCGTGTTCGCGCGCGTGACCCCCGCGCACAAGGTGAAGATCGTGCGTGCCTTGCAGGCCAAGGGGCACGTCGTGGCGATGACGGGGGACGGCGTGAACGATGCACCGGCACTGAAACAGGCGGACATCGGCGTGGCGATGGGCATCAGCGGCACGGCGGTGGCCAAAGAAGCCGCCACGATGGTGCTGACCGATGACAATTTCGCCAGCATCGTCCGGGCGGTGCGACAGGGCCGCACGCTCTACGACAACATCCTGAAATTCGTTCGCTTCCAGCTCTCCACGACGATCGGCGCAATTCTGACCGTGTTCTTCGCGCCGCTCGCGGGATTGCCGGAGCCGTTCACCGCCTTGCAGATCCTGTGGGTCGCCATCATCATGGACGGTCCGCCAGCCGTCTCACTGGCGATGGATGCTGCACGCCCGGGCATCATGAACGACGCGCCGCGCCGTCGCGATGAGCCGGTCCTTCCCATGGCACGCGTGCTGCGAGTGGCTGCCTACGGCGTCACGATGATGGCGGGCACACTGGCGGTGCTGTACTACGGCATGCGCTCCGGCAGCCAGGAGCGCGCCCTGACGATGGCCTTCACGACCTTCGTGCTGTTCCAGTTCTTCAACGTGTTCAACGCGCGCAGCGAGAGCGGCTCGGCGTTCAACGCCCGCTTCTTCGACAACCGCATGCTGTGGGTGTCGTTGATCGGGACGCTGGCACTGCAGGTCGTGGCAGTGCACTGGACGCCGGCCTCGCAACTGTTCGGCACCACCGGCATGGCATGGGTCGACTGGGGAGTTGCCATCGGCGTCGCGTCCTCGGTTCTGCTGCTCGAGGAAACACGCAAGCTGGTGGCTCGAGCGCTGCAAAGTCGGCGCCGATGGCGTCGACGTTCTGCAGCGTCGACCTTGCGCGCTTGACGCAAGTCAACGCCGCGGCGCGCCGCACAGTGAAGATAGCGCCACTTCCAACGGCGCGCGAGGAGCCCACGATGCACAGACGACTGTTTGTCACCAGCGACGGCAGCGAAGCTGGCGCTGCCGCGGTGCCAGCCGCGCGGGAGCCGATCGCTGCAACGCTGCTCACTGAAGCGGCCAAGTGGCCAGCCGACCTGACCACGCGCTGACGCGCCGCGACTTGCTGCCCTCGGTGCGCACGCTGGCCTGGGTGCTGCTGCTCTTCGCGCTGGCGATCGTGCTCGCGCGCAGCTACGCCACGCCCATCGGTGCCGCGCTGTCGGATCACCAAGCCCTGGGTGTCGTGCTGTTCACTGCGCTTGGCGGCGCGCCGTTCGCCCTGCTCTTCGCCTTCTTTCCGGCGCTGCCCTGGGCGTTGCGCCACGGGCGGTGGAAGTGGAGTTGGCGCCGGTGACGCAGCGACAGCCACCTCGCAAAGTCCTCGATCACCGGCGCCCGGCTCCTGGGATGCCGATGCCTGCGCCAGCTATCGTCCTTTCGGCCTTGCTCGCGGCGGCCCTGTCGCTGGCGCCTGCGTTTGCCGCGGCCGAGAAGCAGACGGTCTGCACCGTCACGATCAATTCGGCAGACGAGAAAGAGACGTTTCGCCGCTTTCTGCCCGAGGCGAAATTCCAGTTCGTCGAGCTCGTCGAACGCGGCCGGCCGGACTGGCTGACATCGGCCTGCCTGGCGTCCGTTGCCTGCGATGTGCTCATCATTTCCGGCCACTACGACGGCGGCAACGAATTCTTTTCGGACCGGCTGGACGTGCGCGAGTACCTGCCCGTTGCCGAGCTGGAACGTGTCTCGTGCAGCGGCTCCTGCCCGGCGCTGTTTGCCCGGCTGAAGGAGGTCTATCTGTTCGGCTGCAACACCTTGAATCCCGATCCGCAGAGCGACGCGTCGGCCGAAGTGATTCGCAGTCTGGTGCGCGAAGGTCACTCGCCGAAGGAGGCCAAGCGCCAGCTGCAATCGCTGCGCGCTGCGCACGGCGAGAGCAGCCGCGACCGCATGCGCCAGCTGTTCAATGACGTTCCCGTGATCTACGGGTTCTCGTCGGTAGCGCCGCTCGGTCCGATCGCAGCCTCGATGCTCAGCCGCTACTTCCGGACGAATGGCGTACGCCAAATTGCCAGTGGCCGCCCAAGTGGCAGCCTGCTCGGGGGCTTCGCACCTTTCGCAATGTCGGTCACCGACGGCATGATCGACGACGAGCCGCAGGCGGCGGCACGACGCGACATGTGCCAGTTCGCCGACGACCGTGTCTCGGACGCGGCCCAACTGTCCTTTGTCCACCAGTTGTTGCAGCGGCACGTGGGCGAGGCCCGGCTGTACCGCGAGCGCATTCAACGCCTGATGTCGGCACTGGACGGGGCTGCGCGACAGACGCCGGCGGTGGCGCAGGCGCTCGAAAACATCGCGCGCGACACGCGCGCCCGCACACGTTTCCTCGACTACGCGCGTGCTGCCGATCATGCACCTGTGCGCGCGCGTCTGCTCAAGCTCGCACGTGACCTGGGCTGGCTCTCGGAAGACGAACAGTGGGAAGAACTCGCGCTGATGCTGGGCGAACTGCAGTCGCGCACGACGGTCGGCGTCGCCGAGGTGGGCCTGGCCTGCAGTTTGAATCAGGAGAACCAGCTCGAGGGCGCGTTCAACCGGCGGATTGCGCCCGGCAGCAATGCCGACGACGTAGCACACGCTGCGGTTCGCGCCTGCCTGGGCAGCTCCGAAGGTCATGCGCGCACGCTGCAGGGGCTGGTCAGCGCGAACGAGGTCGAGGTCCAAATCGCCCAAGCCTATCTGCGGCATCGGCCCGTCACCGACCCGGATGAATTGCGCCGGGTCGCCGCGGACATCGCGCGCATGGCCCCCTCCGAGGCCCAGGTGCGCGCGCTCGGTGCCCTCGGCCGGCACTATCTGTCCGACCCTGAGATCCTGGCGATGTTGACGCGGCTCTTCGCGCAGACGTCGTCACCTGCCGTCCAGGGCGCAATCGCGGGCATCCTGATCCGCGCGGACCTGTCGTCGATCGCCGGCGCAAGTCTCGTGACCACCTTGCAGGCGAAGCGCCGGTCGCCCCCTGCGCAAGACGACATCATCGACGCGCTGATCCGCAGGTTGCAGCCGTCATGAGGCCCCCAGGCCGACGAATACGTCGTCCGCCCCCCGAGGGGGGCTGAGTAGCCCGGCAAAGCCGGACCTACTCAGGACCGCCGCAGCGCGCCGAAAATGCACGGCCCGGGCGCGGCTTCGGTTACACGGCATTGGGGCGCGAGGCGCGGGATATGGAACACTCGCCGCATGCCGCGCCCCACCCCCCAGCGCCTGCCTGCGATCGGCAAATTCGCCGTCGTCCTGGCCTGCGGGTTCGCCGCAGCTTCGTTCGACGCCAGTGCCGCACCAAAGACGGTATGTACCGTCACCATCAACTCGGCGGACGAGAAGGAATCGTTCCAGCGCCACCTGCCGCTCGGCGACTACCAGTTCGTCGAGCTGGTGCAGCGTGGCCAACCCGACTGGCTGGCCTCGGCGCGCCAGCGCGGCGTGAGTTGCGACGTGCTCGTCATTTCGGGCCACTTCGACGACGGCACCGAGTTCTACACCGACCGCCACGATGACCGCGAATTCCTGACCGTGCACGAAATGCAGCACGAGTCGTGCAGCGCGTCGGGTAACGGTTTGTTCTCCAAGCTCAAGGAGGTGTACCTGTTCGGATGCAACACCTTGAAGTCGGAGCCCCGGCACGTGGCCCAGGGCGAAGTGCTGCGCAGCCTGATTCGCTCGGGCCACACACAGGCCGACGCGGAACGTGTGGCCACGATGCTCAGCGCACGCTACGGCCAAAGCAACCGCGACCGGCTGCGCCACGTGTTCAAGGACGTGCCGGTGCTGTACGGCTTCTCGTCCAAGGCGCCGCTCGGGCGCAGCGCCGGGCCGCTGATGGAGCGCTACTTCCGGACGGCGCCCGCGGGCGAGGTCGGCAGCGGCCAGCCGAGCCCGACGCTGCTCAAGCTGTTCGGGCCGAGCTCGATGATCGCCGTGGCGGGCCTGACCGACGCGGACCCGCACGCGGCCTTGCGCCGCGACATGTGCGGTTTCGCGGACGACCGGCCGTCGGACGCGCAAAAGGTCGCCTTCATGCACGACGTGCTGCGGCGCGACGTGACCGAAGTGCGCATGTTCCTCGACCACCTGGAGCGCTACACGCAGGCGCTGGTTCCGGCGCGGCGGCAGCAGTCCGACGTGGCAGCAGCGCTGGCCGCGATCGAGCGCGACCGCGGTGCGCGCGACCGCTACCTCGAGTTCGCGCGCGACGCCGACGAATCGACGGTGCAGGCGCGCATGATGTCCCTGGCACGCAAGCTTGGCTGGCTGACGGCCGAGCAGGAGCAGGCGGAGTTCCTTCACATGGTCGCCGATCGCATGGCGCGCGGCACCTTGGGCAAGACGGAGGTCGATCTGGTCTGCTCGACGCGTCGAGAGGCTGAACCGGACCTGGCGCGACAACTGCTGGCCACGGGCGCGGCGCGACTCTCCAACGTCGCCCATTCGGCGGCGCTGGCCTGCCTGGGCAGCCCGCAGGCCCACGAACGCACCGTTCGCGCCCTGACGAGTTCCGACGACGAGGCGGTGGCAATCGCGCAGGTCTATCTGCGCCATCGCTCGCTGGTCGACGTCGGTGAACTGCGCACAATCACCTCAGGCATCGGCCGCATGACCGTCGCCGGCGCGCAAGTGCGCGCGCTCGAGACACTGGCCAAGCAACGCCTCGCCGACCCGCCGAGCTTGCAGGAGATCGCACGCCTGTTCCCGCTGGCTCGGTCACTCGAAGTGCAACGCGCCATCGCCGGCATCCTGATCCGCGCCGACACGAAGATGCTGGCGCGGGCCGACCTCGCCCGATCGCTGCGTCAGCACCGGCTGAAGTCGCCCGACGGTACCGACGTGATCGACGTGCTGATTCGATTGCTTCAATCCGCCTAAGGGCCTGGGTGCCTCGTTGACTTTGGGTCGCGATGTGCGTGACACCACGCCACGCTTGAGACGGTGGCGACTCGTCCAGCCGGCGATACGCACCGGCGGATCGAACTGCCGCCTTGCGCGCTTGACGCAAGTCAACGCCGCGGCGCGCCGCACAGTGAAGATAGCGCCACTTCCAACGGCGCGCGAGGAGCCCACGATGCACAGACGACTGTTTGTCACCAACGACGGCAGCGAAGCTGGCGCTGCCGCGGTGCCAGCCGCGCGGGAGCCGATCGCTGCAACGCTGCTCACTGAAGCGGCCAAGTGGCGAGCCGACCTGACCACGCGCTGACGCGCCGCGACTTGCTGCCCTCGGTGCGCACGCTGGCCTGGGTGCTGCTGCTCTTCGCGCTGGCGATCGTGCTCGCGCGCAGCTACGCCACGCCCATCGGTGCCGCGCTGTCGGATCACCAAGCCCTGGGTGTCGTGCTGTTCTTCGGCACCACCGCCCTGGCGGTCGTGTTGCCCCTCTTCAGCAACCTCCCGCTCGTGCCGTTCGCGGTGCTGCTGTGGGGGCCGGGGTGGACTGCTGTGCTCATCC
>JBEBHW010000226.1:0-6035 GCA_040081145.1 Burkholderiaceae bacterium | reverse complement strand
GTTGGCGCCTGGTGCGCGGCGAGCAAGCGCACGACCCAACCTTCCACTTGCACGACCAGACCTACAGCCCGCTGCCAGTGGCGTGCGACTTCGTTTTCGCCAGCGCCGGCGTGGCACCGCGCGTACGACGCATCGCAGTCGACCTCGAGACGCAAGCCTCGGATCACCAACCGGTGCTCGTGGAGTTGGACGATGGCGAACCGGTGTTGCCGCGCACGATATAGCGGCGCGCGCATGCAGCGGCCTCAACCGCTGGGGACGAGGCGCAAATCCATGAAGACGCTGTTGGGGTCTTCGCGGTAGCTTCCGAACGGACCGCAGTAGGTGAAGCCGAAACTTTGATACAGCTTTTGCGCCGGAAGGAACGCCGGGTTCGACCCGGTTTCAAGGCTGAGCTTCTGATAGCCTCGGTGCCGCGCAACGTCGATCAAGTGCGCCAGCACCGCACGGCCTGCGCCTCGCCGCCGCAGCGTCCTGGGCGTGCGCATGGACTTGACTTCACCGTGCTCCGGAGTGAGTTCCTTGAGCGCACCGCATCCGAGCAGAGCGTCGTGTTCCCAGACGGTCCAGAACGTGATGTCGGGCGCACGAAGTTTGCTGACGTCCAGCGCGAACACATTCTCCGGGGGCGACAGCTCGTACATGTTGCTCAGGTGCTCGTGCAGGAGCGCGTGCACTTGCGGGCGAGACAGGTCGTCGACTTCGATTCGCATGGCCATTGGAGTGGGTCTTGTTGATTCCGCGCCGATCACGCGCTCATGCCCCGCGCAATCCGCTGTGAACCAATTCGATCACTGCATCGGCGAACACCTGCGGCACCTCTTGCGGCATGTTGTGGCCCACGCCGGGAGCGAGGCGGTGTGAGCGCGGCCCGCCGAAGCGGCTCGCGTGCTGCGCCGCAGGCGCGGGCGGACGCACGCCGTCGTCGGTGCCGTCGAAGCTGATCGTCGGCACGCTGATCTTCGGCTGCAGCGCGAGGCGCTGCTCGACCGGCGCCAGCTCCGGATCGCCCCCGACAAGACCGAAGCGATGGCGGTACGAATGAATGACGACGTCGACGAAGTCCGGGTTGTCGAACGCGAGCGCGCTGCGCTCGAAAGTCGCGTCGCCGAAGCGCCAGCTCGGCGACCAGAGTGTCCAGAGCAGACGGCACACGGCGCGCCGGTCCTGCGCCAGCCCGGCGCGGCCGCGCTCGCTGTGAAAGTAGTACTGGTACCAGAGGCGATGTTCGTTGTCCGGCGTATCGGGGCGCATCGTGCGCGCGATGTCCTGGATGTTGTAGCTGTTGAACGTCAAGAGCCCGGCGCAACGCTGCGGCCAGAGCGCTGCGACGACGCACGCAGCGCGGCCGCCCCAGTCGTAGCCGGCGAGCACGGCGCGTGGGATCGCGAGCGCATCCAGCAGCGCCAGCAGGTCGGTCCCCAGTGCCGCCTGTTCGCCCGAGCGCGGCGTGCTGGCTGAGCGAAAACGCGTCGGTCCGAAGCCGCGCAGGTAGGGAACGATCACCCGGCAGCCTTGTGCTGCAAGTCGTGGTGCCACTTCGGCATACGCATGGATGTCGTACGGGAAGCCGTGCATCAGGAACACCGGGGCGCCATCGGCCGGTCCGCCCTCGAAATAGGCGACGTTCAGGACGCCTGCGTCGACGTGCTTGAGGGGCTCGAGTCGCAGCATGCGTCAGCGCAGCGTCGCGATCACATCATTGCGCCGCAGGCGCGCTTGCCGCACCTTCGCGGAGCACCCGGTCGACGATGCGAAACGCCTCGCCGCCCGTGGGCACGCCGCAGTAGACCGTGAGGTGCATGACAAGCTGTTCGAGCTGCGTTGCGCTGCACCCATTGCGCAGCGCCAGACGCACGTGCGCCTCGAATTCGACGAAGCGATGCTGCGCCGCGACGATTGCCATCGTGACAAGGCTGCGTTCGGGCCTGGCCATCGACTCGTCGCCCCACACGGCGCCGAAGCACGCCGATGTCATGAGGCGCTGGAATTTCTGCGTCAGCGGGTCCGGATTGGCGAATGCCTGCTGCACGCGCTCGGGTCCGAACAATTGCCGGCGCACGTCCAGGCCACGCTCGAAGTCGCCCATGTCTTGCGCTGCTGTCGCTGCGTCGTTGTGCATCACCGGTTCTCCTGAGATGATTGCGTGAAATTCCGATGCCGCCGCTTCCGGCGCATCTTCTTGATCGCCCCTCGCCAATGGACCTGATTCTCGCCAAAACTTTTCTCGAGGTGATCGAGAGCGGCAATTTTCATTCCGCTGCCGAGCGCCTGCACGTCACGCAGTCGACCGTCAGCACGCGCATCAGTTCGCTCGAGACAGAACTCGGCCGCAAGCTCTTCGTGCGCCGCAAATCCGGCACGGTGCTCACTTTGGCAGGGGCTCATTTCAGACTCTACGCTCAAGTGCTGATTAACACATGGCAACACGCGTGCCAGGACATCGTGCTGCCGGCAGGCGTGGAGTCCCTGTTGTCGATTGGCAGCGAATTTGCCATCTGGGACTCGTTTCTCGTTGGCTGGGTCAGCGGCTTTCGAATTGCGCACGCTCACATCGGCTTGCGCGCCGAACTGGGAGACCCGGCGTGGATCACACGCCAGCTTGCCGAAGGCCTGCTCGATATCGGCATCACGTACAGCCCGATCGTGCGCACCGGCCTGGCCGTCGAGACCCTTTACGTCGAAAAGCTCGTGCTCGTGTCCAACCACCCGCGCGGCGTGATGCGCTGGAGCCCGGACTACATCTACATGGACTGGGGCGACGAAATCCGCGCCGCGCACCGCAGCGCCTACCCAGGCGGGAACCGGCCTTCGCTCACGGGCAGCATCGGCCCGCTGTGCATCCGGCTCGTGCTTGACAGTGGCGGATCGGGGTATTTCCCCTACGGCTCGGTGCGCCGCTATGTGCGCGAAGGCCGGCTCTTCATCGTTGACGGCGCGCCCGTGTTCGACCGCACCGTGTACTGCATCTACCAGCGCAGCGAAGCAGTGGCGCGGCGCATCAAGCCGATGCTCGCGCAACTGCGCGCAGCCGCCGAACCGCTGGAGAAGATCGAACCCGCGCAGCGCGACACAACAACGCCTCACCGCAGGTCCGTCTCGGCGAGGGCGCGAAAAGCCCGGTCCGCGTAGACCAGGGGATCACCGCCCTGGTTGTGCAGGTGGATCGGCCGCCCGACGAAGAGCCAGTGTGTCGCCACACGCGTCGCCGATTCAAGCCTGCACTCGAATGCAATCAGCGCATCGGTCAGCACGGGGCAACCGTCGTCGCCCTCCTGCCATCCGACATTGTCAAAGCGTTCGGCGGCGAAGATGCCGGTGCGCCCAGCGAACAAGTCCGCGGTTGTGGCGGCCGTGTCTTTCAGCAAGTTCACGCAAAAGCGGCCGGATTCGCGGATTGCCGCGCCGCAGTGGCTCGCGTCGTGGGCGCAAATCAGCAGCGTCGGCGGTTGCACCGATACCGAAACCAGGGTCGTCACCGTCATTCCCGATGGAACGCCGGCGTGCGCCGTCGTCACGACGCAGACCGTGCACGCCTGCAAGCGCATGCCTGAGGTGAAATCACTTGCGGACAACATCGATATCGGCTCCTGGCCGGGGTCGGTGCCGAGGTTCAATTCAGACGGGGACGTCATCGGGCATTCCCTCGCTCATGCCGCCTGACCGAGCGCAAGCTGCGCGCCGCGCTGTGACCGGCTCCGGTTGCGCCGCGACAGCATCTCCGCGGCGAACGCGAAGCCCGTCATCAGAATCAGCAGCATCGTCGAGGCCGCTCCCAGCAAGGGGTTGGCCTGCAGGATCATCGTGCTCCACATCTGCTTGGGCAGTGTGTTCTGCTCGCCGCCAGAGAGGAACAGCGCGAGATTCAGGTCGTCGAACGACGTCATGAACGCGAAGATCGCTGCCGCAACCACCCCGTCGCGGATGAGCGGCAGCGTCACGTGGAAGAACGCGCGTGGCGGGCTCGCGCCGAGCGTCATCGCCGCCCGGTCGAACTGCGGGTCGTAGTTCTTCAACATGGCGAGCACGGTGACGACGACGAACGGGAATGCGAGCACGGTGTGGCCGATGATGAGGGCCAGATCCGTTCCCACCAGTTGCATGCGTGCGAGCAGGTAGAACAGGCCGACGGCGATGATCATGCGCGGCAGGATCATCGGCGCAAGCACCAAGCCCATCACCCACTTCTGCCCGGTAAACGTGCGCCGGTTCAAGCCGAACGCAGCTCCCAAGCCCAATGCCGTCGCGAGAATTGCCACCACCACGGCGACGTAGAGCGAACGCACCGTCGCCGAGACCCAGATCGGCGAGCGGAAGAACTCGCCGTACCAGCGCAACGAGAAGCCTCTTGGCGGAAAGTCGAGAAAGGTCGAGTTCGTGAACGACACCGGGATCACAAAGAACGACGGCACCACCAGGAACACCAGGATCGCGCCGACAACACAGGCCTGCACGCGGCGCCCACCGCCCGTACGCAGCGGCACAGCGCGAGTGCGCCATGCAGCGTCGCGCAGGCGCGCCAGCGCACTCGTGGCGCGGCCCAACAGCCCCAGCAGCGCAATGCCCAGGCCCAGGGGCGGCCGCGCACGCGCAATGCGCCCTGCAGATGCGCCCGCAGGCTCGACGACGCTCGCGCCGACGCCGGCGATCGACGCCAGGCCGATCAGCCGGTCGTAGACGAAGTAGACGACCAGCGAACTCGCGAGCAGCACCAGCGAGAGCACCGACGCGAAGCGCCAGTTGAGCACTTCCTGGAGCTGCACGATGATGACCTGCGCGATCATCGTCTGCTGCGGGCTGCCCAACACCGCCGGCGTGATGAAGAAGCCCAGCGCGGTGATGAAGACGATCAGCCCCGCCGCGGCGACGCCGGGCAGCGACAAGGGAAAGTAGATACGCCAGAACGCTTCGCCCGGGCGTGCGCCGAGCGTCGTCGCCACGCGCGTCAGGTTCACGTCGATCGACTGCATGACGGCCAGCATGTTCAGCACGGCCAGCGGCAACAGCGCGTGCGACATGCCAATGAGCACACCCACCAGGTTGTTGCTGAGTTGCAGCTCCGACAGGCCCAGTGCCTGCCCGGCCGCGGTGAGCGGGCCGGTATCGGCGAGCAGAATCATCCAGGAAAACGTGCGCACCAAAAAGCCGGTCCAGAACGGCATGAGCACGACGAGCAGCAGCTTGCCGCGCAGCGACGCCGACGAATGCGCCAGAAAGTAGGCGAGCGGATAACCCAGCACCAGGCAGATCAGCGTTGTCAGCGCGGCGATCTGGAAGGTAATGCGCAGCACCTTGAAGTACACCGGATGCTCGAACAGGCGAGCGAAATTCGACAACGTGATGCGGCCCGCTTGGTCGAGGAACGCCACGCTCAGCATGTCGACCACCGGGTAGACGAAGAAGACGAGCAGGAAGACGACCGCCGGCGCGAGCAGCAAGAACCCACGGCGACGTGCGGCGTCGCCCGTCATGAAGGCGCTCGCTCGGCCACACTCAAGGCCGCCACCGGTTCCGCGGGCAGCACGATCACACTGTCGGCATCGAACTCGAGCGACACGGCGTCGCCCACGCAGGCACGCGCCGCCGAACCACTCGTGAGCAGCTTGACGCTGAACACGCACGACGCATCGACCCGGGCGTAATAGCGCACCGTGTCGCCCAGGAACGCAATCTCCTCGATCCGCGCCTGCAAGCGATTCGCGGTGTCGGCGCCCGGGCCGGAGGCGACGATGCGGATGCGCTCGGGGCGCACCACCAGCGTCACCGTGTCGCCCAGCCGCGCCGCAGCGTCGGTGCGAATGCGCAACGCGCTTGCACCGGGACCGGTGGCGAGCATGTAGCCATCGCTGCACGAGCGCACCTGAGCGACAAAGACGTTCGACTCGCCGATGAAATCCGACGCGAACAGCGAGCGCGGCCGGAAGTACAGATCGTCGGGCGTGCCGATCTGCTCGATGCGTGCGTGATTCATCAGGCAGATGCGATCCGACAGCAGCAACGCCTCTTCCTGGTCGTGCGTGACGTAGAGCATGGTG
>JBEBHW010000225.1:0-6062 GCA_040081145.1 Burkholderiaceae bacterium | reverse complement strand
TTGCAGCACCGAGCCGATGTTGCGGCGCAGGTCGGACGGGTCGATCTGGCGGATGTCGTGGCCGCCCACCAGCAGCTTGCCTTCGTCGGGCGGGTACATGCCGAGCAGCAGCTTGGTCAGCGTCGATTTGCCCGAGCCGACGCGGCCGATGATCGCGACGCGCTCGCCGGGCTCGATGCGCAGCGTCACCTTGTCGAGAATCGGCATCTGCTGCCCAGGGTATTTGAAGCTCACCTCGCTGAGTTCGATCGAACCGCGCAGCCGGCTGTAGGCCAGGCGCGGCTGGCCCGGCACGTGTTCGCGCGGCAGCGCCATCACCTGGCACAGCGCCTTGTAGCTGGCGAGCGACTGGTTCATGCGGATCATCAACTGCGAGAGTTGCGAGAGCGGCTGGATTGCACGGCCGCAGAGAATCGAGCCGGCGATGATCGCGCCCGAACCGAGCTGGCCGTCCATGGCGAGGAACACGCCGATCGTCACTGTCGCGACTTGCGACACCATGAAGACGAAGTTCGCCCAGTTCGTTCCCAGGGTTGCGAGGAAGCGTGTCTTCATTCCCACGCGCGCCTGGTGCGCCACCGACTCCTGCCAACGCCTGCGCATGACCGCGCCGGCGCCCAGCGCCTTGATCGTCTCCAGGCCGTACAGAGTCTCGACGAGCACGGCTTGTTTGCTCTGGCTGTCTTCCTGACTCGTCTGCGACTGGCTCTTCATCGACGGCTGCAGGATCAGGCCGCCGATGAACATCAGCGCAATCGCGACCACCGGCACCCAGGCCATCGGCCCGCCGATGAAGTAGAGCGCGACGATGAACAGCATCGCGAAGGGAATGTCGATCAGCGTCGTCAGCGTCGCCGAGGTGAAGAAGTCGCGCAGTGTCTCGTACTCCTTCAATACGTTCGCCAGCGAGCCGGTCGGGCCGCGGCGGGCGCGCATGTCCAGGTCGAGCACGTGGTCGAACACGGCGTCTGCGATTTCTGTGTCGGCGCGACTGCCGGCAACGTCGAGGAAGTAGGCACGCAGCGTGCGGATCACGAAGTCGCTGAAGAACACGATGCCCACGCCGAACAGCAGCGCATAGAGCGAGCCGAGTGCGTTGTTCGGGATCACGCGGTCGTAGACGATCATCGAGAAGATCGACGACGCGAGCGCAAAGACACTGGTCAAGACGGCCGCCAGGCCCGCCCGCAGGTAGAGTGGCCGGCCCATGCTGATAGGGCCCCAGAACCAGTGGCCGCGGCGCCCGCGCGGCACGCCTGCTTCGGTGCTCGGCACGCGCATCGGCGGCTGCACGCGCAGGCATGTTCCCGCGTACTGCGTCATCAGTTCGTCGAAGGGCAGGCGCAACGTGCGGCCTTCGTCGGGTACGAAGACTTCATAGTCGTCAGGCCCGTCACGCGACAACAGGACGATGGCCCTGCCATCATGGCCCAGGACGAGCAGTGGCTCATTCGGTGCCGGTGCCGGCGGCTCGGCGACGTGCATGGTTTGCGTCGAAAATCCAAGGCTCTCGATCGCGTCGACGAAGTCGTCGAGTTTCCAGAACTCCTCGGGCCGCGCCACGCCAGCGCGCAGTGCTGCGAGCGACATCGGTTGGCCGTAATGGTCCAGCAGGAACAGCAGGCAGGCTTCCAGCGGTTCGGGCGCGCTTTCCAGCGCTGGAGCGACAGCTTCTGCGCCCGCGGTGGTAGGCAGCGCGACGGGGAGTTTTTCGACGGGTGCGAGCATGGTGATGCCGGTGAGGGTTGGGGGGCGAGTCAGGGTGAAGCGGGGGCGACGGTCACAGCGAGCGGCCAGTAGCTCGTGCTGTAGTAGAGAACTTGCCAACGCGCCAGGGCCTCGTCGATCTCGGCCTCGGTGAGCCCCACGCCCGCGGCGTGCAGCACTTCCTGGGCGTTCAGCAGGTCGAGCAGGTTGCCGCGACGGTTCGCGAACTGCTCGCGAACCGCGCGCAGCGCCTGGACCGCGAGCGTCACGCCCTCGCGGCGCGCCGCCAGGGTGGCCGCGGCGTACTCTTCGGCAGCGAGCGACTGCGCCAATGCCCGATCGACCTGCACTGTCAGGCCGCGCACTTGTTCGGCGGCTTCGACGGCGCGAAACGCGGCCTGCGCCGCACGCGCCTGATCCGCGCCGCCCGAGTAGAAGCTGTAGCGCATGACGAGCGAGGCGCTCACGTCGTTGCCCGGTGCGCCGCGCCCGACCATGTCGCGCCGTTGTGCGCTGACTTCCAGGCCAAGGGTCGGCCGCTCGCGGCGCAGCGTGAGATCGAGTTCCTGCTCGGCGGCACGGCGGCTCGCTTCGGCGCCGCGAACCGCGGGGTACTCGCGCACCAGGTCAGTCGCTGCAGCGGCGATCGCTTGTCGGTCCACGACGGGCAACGCCGGCAGGTCGAGTGCGCCGGGTGCGGCATCGAACACCTCGCGATAGCCCGCTTCGGCGATGCGCACGCGAGTCTGCGCGCTGGCGAGCGACGCACGCGCGTCGGCCAGGCGGGCTTGGGCGCGCCATACGTCGCTGATGGGGCCCCCGCCCAGGTCGAAGCGCCGCGTCAGGTAGCCGACCATGTTCTCCAGCGATTGCTGGTTGAGCTGCAACTGCGCGAGCAGGCGGCGCGACCGGATGACGTCATGCCAGGTCTGCACCGCGCGCAGCGCGAGTTCGTCGCGGCGGCCGTCGAGCCGCGCTTGCACCGCGGCGCTGCGTTCTTTGCTGGCGAGGACCGAGGTGTCAATGACGCCGAAGTCGTAGACGCTTTGCGACAAGGTCAGCCCGGCACTCGCCGTTTCATACTCACGCTTGGGCACACCGTTGATCGTGCTGCGGTCCAGGCGGTGGCTCGACACTTCGCCACGCGCCGACACCTGAGGCAGCCGGGCCGCTTCAAGTTCGCGGGTCGATTGGCGCGTGCCGGAGAGGCTGGCGCGCAGCGCAAGCACTTCGGGGTGAACGACCACCGCACCAAGGACCCGCTCCCGAAAAATGTCGAGCGGCAAGCCGCGATTCGGTTGCTGCGCGTCTTGCGCCAACTTCAGCAGGAAGTCGATCTGAGCCTCGCCGAGATTGGAAGTCTGCAAGGTGGCGCCGGCGCTTTCGCGGCTCGGCGTCGGCGCCGTGGCGGGCGCCACCGGGCTCGTGAGCGCCTGCGCTCGTGCCATGCAGGACAGCGTGGCAAGTGCCAGGCCAATCGCCGGCAGTGCGACTCGCAGCGCCGCGCGGCGGGCCCTCCGACTGGGCTTGCCGTGAATCGCCACAAAGCTGGGCTTGATCATGAGATGCGTTTCCTGCTGCTGCGCTCCGGCGCGGTCAACGCCGAACCCTGAAACTAAGGAAGAACAAAGTGTCAGACCGATCGAGGGCGATCTTATGCAGCGCCGCCACCCCGTGCCGGCCCCTCCCCGCGACTCGGGGTCGGCGGTTGGCCTCGCTGGCGTGAAGTCTGTCGCACTTCGGCCAGCGAGGTCACCCTGCGCATTAGGGAGGGCTGAATCTGGCGGTGGGCGTCATCTCGCCGTGAGGGCGAACCCCCGCTCGCCAGGGGGAGTCCTCCTACCCGGGAGTCGCGGGGCGACTCGGACAGCGGGAAAGAAAACAAGCAAAAGGACCGTCATCCCGGCGCACACCGGGATCAGGATGCCAGTGGTCTACGGCGGGTGGACACCGGCGATCGCGGGTACGACAGGTGTTGCGTCGTCCCGGCGTACGCCGGAATCCAGTGCGGCAAGGACGAGGCGCAGCTGCCTACTTGCGGAACAGCCGGTCGACCGACGTGACGTCGCCGGGCTGAAGCTGGCCTGAGGCCTGCCGCAGTTTCAAGCCGCTCAAGACGACGTCGTAGCGCGCCTTGGCGAGGTCGCGTTTCGTCGTGAACAACTGCGTCTGCGCGTTCAGCACGTCCAGGTTGACGCGCACGCCGACCTTGTAGCCGAGCTGCGTCGCTTCGAGTGCGAGCTGGCTCGACGATTCTGCGGCTTCGAACGCTTTCACTTGGGCGTGCAGCGACTGCAAGCCGAAGTAGGTGACGCGCGTTGCTTGCGCGACCGAGCGCCGCGCGGCGTCGTAGTCGTTGCGCGAGCGTTCTTCCAGGGCGAGGGTCTCCCTGATCCGGTTTTGCAAACCGCCACCGGTGTAGAGCGGCATCGCAAGCAGGACTTCGAGCTTGCCTTGGTATGAGTTTCCCGCCGCAGGGTTGACGCCAGAGCCAGTATTGCGCGCTGCGCCGGCGCTGCCGACCAGATCCACCGTCAAGCCGTCGTCGGCGCGTGCCTTGGCCGTGTCGAGCTTGGCGATTTCGAGCGCGAGGCGCGCTTTGCGCACGCCCGGGTGCTTCTCGTCGGCGACCGTCACCCAGGCGTTCACGTCGGCGGGTGCGACCGCGGGCAGCGCGACCGGGGTGGCCAGTGCGAGTGGCTTGACGTTGCTGCGGCCGACCACGACATCGAGGGCGATGCGCTTGGACTGCAAGTCGTTCTCCGCGGCGAGTTCCTGCGCGCCGGCGAGGTCGAAGCGCGCCTGCGCCTCGCGCGTATCGGTGATCGTCGCCGTGCCGACTTCGAAATTGCGCTTCGCCGAAGCGAGTTGCTCGCTGATCGCGCGTTTGTTCGCTTGCGCCGTCGTCAGCGTATCTTGCGCGGCGAGCACGTCGAAGTAGGCTTGCGCGACGCGAACGATCAAGTCCTGCTCGGCGATGGCCAGGTCCGACAGACTCAGATCCACGGCGCGCCGGGACTGCTCGATGAGCACCGAATAGCCCGGGTTGTAGAGCGGTTGCGTCGCGCGCAACCCGCCTTGCAGCGTGTTCAAGGTGCGCCTGTCGTTGGCGCCGCTGGGCGGGAACGGCGAGCTGGTTTCGGTTCGCGAGCCACCTGCGGTCAAGCCCACGTTGGGCAGCAGGCGAGCATCGGCCTGCGCAGACCGGAACTTCGCAGCGTCCGTCTGCGCCTTGGCAGACAGGTAAGCCGCGTCGTAGGCCTGCGCCGCCTCGTACAGCTCGGGCAGACTTTGCGCGCGCGCGCCGTTGACGGCCACACAGGCCAAGGCGACAACAACAGGGGTCAGGCGCAGACGAAGCATGGAATTTACTTTCTGGCGTTAAAAGTGGAACCGGCTCGGTTCATCGAAATGTTTCAGGCGCGGCGCAACGCTGTCGAACAGGTCGACGCTTGAATAGGCGTGCTCGCCGCGGCGCGTCGTCAGAACCGCGCGCATGATAGGCAACTGGCCGACGATGGCGATCAGCCGCCCGCCCAGCTTCAGCTGCGACAGCAGCGCCGCGGGCACTTCGGCGACAGACCCCGAGAGCACGATCGCATCGAAAGGTGCCTCTTCGACGAGGCCGCGCGCGCCGTTGGCGTGGCGCACTTCGGCGTTCATGGCCCAGCCGCGTTTCAGGTTGTCGGCGGCAAAGCGCGCCAGTTCGGCGTCGACTTCCAGCGTGATCACGTGCTGCGCGCGGCGCGCCAGCAGCGCTGCCATGTAGCCCGAGCCGGCACCAATTTCCAGCACTTGCTCGTGTTTTTGCACGCGCAACTCCTGCAACAGCCGCGCTTCGACCTTCGGCGCGAGCATGCATTCGCCGCCGGGCAGCGGAACTTCGGTGTCGACAAAAGCCATGGCGCGGTACGCCGGCGGGCAGAAGTCTTCGCGCCTGACCTGGGCCAGCAGCGAGAGCACATCCTGGTCGAGCACATCCCAGGGGCGGATCTGCTGCTCGATCATGTTGAAGCGGGCTTGTTCGACGTTCATGGGCGGTTTCGCATAGCGCGAGGGCGCGCGCAAGGGTGGGCGTGAAGAGCCGGCATTCTATTTCGCCAGGCCGTGCACCGCGCCGCGCTCGGTGGATCCGCGTTTGTTCTTGCGCAGAGCCCAGTTCGCCAGATCATCGAGGTAGCAGTAGATCACCGGAACGACAACGAGGGTGAGCAGCGATGACGTGATGACCCCGCCGATCACCGCCTGACCCATCGGCGCGCGTTGTTCCGAGCCCTCGGTGAGCGCGAAGGCGAGCGGCACCATGCCGAAAATCATCGCCAAGGTCGTCATCATGATCGGCCGCATGCGCACCC
>JBEBHW010000224.1:0-6089 GCA_040081145.1 Burkholderiaceae bacterium | reverse complement strand
ACGGCAGCGAGACCGACAGCGTGGTGATGCGTTCGCGCGCATCGCCCGGGCCGTCGCGGCCCGTGCTGAGCCCGAAGGTGATATCCGGGGTGCGGCTGGCGCGCTCCAACCCGAGCCGTGCACGTGCGGCGTCGGCGCGGGCCGCGATCGCGCGCTGTCTGGGCACGGCCTGCGCCGACGCGATCAGTTGCTCGATCTCATACGGCCGCGCTTCGGCCCCGGGCATGCCGAGTTCGCCAACGACCTCGGGAACGACGATCGGCGGAAGTTGCAACAGCGTCGCGAGTTCGCTGCGCGCTTCGAGCCACCGCTCGCGAGCGACGGCCAGCGCATTGCGCGCACGCTCGGCTTCGATCAGCGCTACGTTGGCGTCCAGCCGCGTATCTTCACCAGCAGCGCGCCGTTTGGCGACGGCTTGCGCCGTGCCGTCGAAGAGTTCGACCGAGCGTTCTTCGATCCGCACCTTGCGCTGCGCTGCGAGTACTGTGTGAAATCGGAGTGCCGCGTCGCTGCGGGCTTGTCGGCGCGTGTCCTCGATTTCCGCGCGCAGCGCTCCGAGTGCCGCAGTGGCGACTTCGCGGCGCCGCGACTGCTGGCCGCCGATCTCGATCGGCTGCGTGATTCCGATCGTGTAGCCGTCGAAGCGGTTGTCGGGCAGCGCGCCGTTGCGGACCCGATTGCGGATGCGCTCCAGACTCAGCTCCGGATTGTTGAAAAGCGCGCTCGCCGCTTCGAGGCGCGCGCCCTCGGCGGCAGCGAGCTGCGCTTCGCGGGTGCGCACCGCGGGGCTGCTCGTCTCGGCCAGGCGCATGGCCTCGGCCAGGGTCAGCGGCGAGGCGCCGGGCGCGGCCTGTGCGGCCAGGAGGGTCGGGCAGGCGGCCAGCACCGAGGCCACCACCCATAGGGGGAATCGCATCGAATCATCCTTCTTGTCTCACGACAGAAGCGATTCGACGGCGATGCAGGGTGGGGTCAGACCAGGGAGAGAGCGCCACTCACAACGCCGCCAAATCGCGCGGCAGGGGTGAGATGGGCAATGTCGGGACGCTCGGGCGCAGCAGGCGTGTGCGATCGGAATCGCGGCAGATGGTTGCTGGGCAGCGCTTCGCGCGGTGCACTCAGCACGATGTCGAGCGTCGCCGGCAGGGTTGCGCCGGAGCTCAGTTGACAGCTCTCGCAGTCGACGTGAGGCGCCCCCGGCGCGTCGCCGCTCGGGTCGGCCGGCGCAGCCGTCTGATCGCCGGCTTGATGCTGATGCTGATGCTCGTGGTGGCCGAAGTGCTTGGTGGCTGCGGTTCGGGTCTCATGCGCGCAGTACGGCGCCGCGGCTGCCCAGACGAACTGAACGGGCAGCACGAGGAACAACAAAGCAAGCACGAGCCGACGGCACATGGTTGCGGATTCTACGGTCTCGATCGGGGGGGCGCACACGAGTTGCCCGTGTCGCAACTCACAATCGTCTGCGAGCGTCCCACGCTTGGGGGGTGTTGCAGGTTGGTCTTGATCGTGCCGGTTCCAGTCATCGGCGAGTGCTCAGGTTGGGGCGAGTCCCATCATTGCGTCCTCGCAGTTGAACGCGCGCGCCTGAACCAGCTCCAAGCCAAGCTGAATGGGCCTCGGTGGGCCCTGCGCAACGGTACGAGGAGAACCAGATGCCCGGTTTGCGCCACTTGCTGCTGATGGGCATTGTGCTCGGCTGCGTGCCGTTGGCGAGTTTCGCGCAGCGGCAGTTGGTCCAGGTGCCGCCGCCGTCAGGCAAGGTCCTGGTGCGCCACCTGATCGCCGCGCCTGGTGATTTCATCGAACTCTGTACCGCCATCAAGTCAGGTCGCGCGGTCGACTGGGAGTTCGATGCCCAGACGCCGGTGACATTCAACACCCACTTCCATGGCGAGGGCAGGGTGAAATATCCCGAGAGCATGTCGGCGATGAGTTCTGCAAAAGGCCGCCTCGTGCCTGGCGGCGATCACGAGTATTGCTGGATGTGGTCCAACCCGACAACCGCACCGGTAACGATTCGGGTACAGCTCACGCCTTGAACCGTTCAGTTATTCGATCGGGTGACTTCCAGCACGGTGTCGCTCGGCACGGCGCGGCCGTCATTGCGCCGAGAGCTTCTTGCGCTCTTGATCGACCAGCGACCTCAACTGCGCTTCGCCAAAGTCTTGCAGCGGCGAACCGTTCACGAAGAAGCCCGGTGTCTTGTCCACTTTCAAGGTTTGCATGTCGGCGACGTCCTGCCGCAGCAACCGATCGATCGCCGGGCTGTTGGCCTCGGCCTTGGCCTTCGCGATGTCGAGTCCGAGGTCGGCGATCAGCTCCCAGATCAGCTCAGGCTGTGGCCTGTGATGCGCGGCCCACTGAGGTTGGAGTGCCATCGTCTTTTCGAGAGCTTCCCAGTACTTGCCCTGTTGCCTGGCTGCTTCCAGAATCTTCACCGCCGTGTCGGACCCCTGGTGCAGGGGCGCATATCGCACCACCAGCCTGACCTGGCCAAAGCTCGCATTGACGATGCTCTTGACGATCGGATAGAAGGTGCGGCACGTCTCGCAGGCCGGATCCAGAAACTCGACGATGGTGACCTTGGCGGCGGGGTTGCCGAAAATCGGCGAATGCGCTCTGACCAGAGCCTCGCTGCTCGTCCGAACGGCCCGCGTCATCTCCTGCTGGGACCGGTTCTCGTAGACGATTGCCCCGGCAATGAAGACAACGACGATGGCCACCGCAGTCGAAAGGACAAGCCATTTTCTGTTCACGCGTTCACCTTCCTCTTCGAGAACCACAACAGCGCCAGTATCCCCGTGAATGCGCCCAGGGACAGCAATGGGATCGGGACAGAGCCTGCCACCTGAAGGTCAGCCGCCGCACACGACGAACCCTTGCCACAGGGTAGCAGTGCCTCGGACACCAGGCCCCAGAAGAGCAGGCAGTGATAAACGGCGATGCTCCATCCGGCCCACGCCAAGGGAAGGGCGTACCGGACGCTGCGACGATCAGGTTCGAGCAAGCCAACGCCGAGGATCACCACCAATGGGAACATGGCGATGCGTTGGTACCAGCACAACACGCACGGCGTCATGCCCATCACCTCGCCCAGAAACAGCGCGCCAGCGGTGGCCACCGATGCGATGGCCCAGGCCAGGAACAGCGGCGTCCAGCGCTCTCGGCCTAGGCCTTCAGCGCCTACAGCACTTCCCTCGGGGCCTTCTTCATGTACGCCGAGCGTCACCGAGCCTCCCCCTTTGTCAGCAGGCGCAGGCCATTCACCACGACCAGCAAGCTCGCCCCCATGTCGGCGAAGACCGCCATCCACATCGTGGCGTTGTCGAAAATCGCGAGCACCAGGAAGACGGCCTTGATGCCCAGCGCCAGCGCAATGTTCTGCCACAGCACGCGGTGCGTCGCTCGCGACAGACGCACGGTCTCGGCGACACGGCGCAAGTCGTCGTTCATCACGACGATGTCGGCCGCCTCCATCGCGGTGTCGGTTCCAGCAGCCCCCATCGCCACCCCCAGGTCCGACTGAGCCAGCGCAGGGGCGTCGTTGATGCCGTCGCCTGCCATGGCTGTGCGGCCGTAGCGCGCCTGCATCGACTTGATCGCGGCGAGCTTGTCCTCGGGCAGCAGGTTGCCGCGCGCATCGTCGATTCCCGCTTGGCGTGCGATCGCCGAGGCCGTGGCCTGGTTGTCGCCGGTGAGCATGACCGGCACCAGGCCCAGCGCCTTCAACTCGGCCACCGCTTCGCGCGACGAAGCCTTGATCGTGTCAGCGACGGCGAAGAACGCCAGCGGCCCGGCTGCGGATGCCAGCAACGTGACCGTGCGCCCGGCCTCCTCAAGAGTTCGCAGCTTGGCTTCGAGTTCGGCCGAGCACTGCCCCCGGTCCTCGATCAGGCGGTGATTGCCGAGCACGTAGGTCGTGCCCTCGACTTCGGCCTGCACGCCCCGGCCCGCCAAGGCCTTGAAATCAGTCACAGCGAGGGCCGATGTACTCAAACCTTCGGCAATGGCGCGCGACACTGGGTGATCGGAATGGCCGGCGAGGGCCGCGGCGATGCGCTCGACGGCAAGTGCGTCGAGTTGCGTGTCCAGCACGTTCCAGCTCACCAGCTTGGGGCGGCCCTCGGTGATCGTGCCGGTCTTGTCGAACGCGATCGCCTTGAGCCGCCGCGCCTGCTCCAGATGGACGCCGCCCTTGATCAGAATCCCTCTTCGCGCCGCAGCGGCCAGGCCGCTGACCACGGTGACTGGTGTCGAGATCACGAGCGCGCAAGGGCAGGCGATGACGAGCAGCACCAGCGCCTTGTAGATTGCGGCGAGCCATGCCCACCCGAGCAACCACGGTCCTAGGACAGCCACCGCCAGGGCCAGCGCGAAAACCGCCGGGGTGTAGATCGCCGCGAAGCGATCCACGAAACGCTGCGTCGGCGCCCGGCTTCCCTGGGCCTGCTCGACCGCGTGGATGATGCGCGCCAGCGTCGAGTTGGACGCGGCGGCCGTCACGCGCAACGACAGCGTGCCGGTTTGATTGATCGTTCCGGCGAAGACGGGGTCGCCCACGCCCTTGTCGACCGGAATGCTTTCGCCGGTGACCGGTGCCTGGTCGATGGCGGAACTGCCCTCGGTCACCACGCCGTCCATCGGCACGCGCTCGCCCGGGCGAACACGAATCACGGCGTCAAGCGGCACCGACGCCACCGGCACCGATCGCCAGCTTGCATCGGCCTGCAGGACTGATGCCTCTTGAGGCGCCAACGCCAGCAGCCCCGTGATCGCGTTGCGCGCGCGGTCGACAGCGCGAGCTTCGATCAACTCCGCGATGGCATACAGCGCCATCACCATCGCGGCCTCGGGCCATTGGCCGATGACGAAGGCACCCGCGACGGCCACCGTCATCAGCGCGTTGATGTTCAGGCGGCCGTGCGACAGCGCGATCAAGCCCTTCTTGAAGACGTCGAAGCCGGCCAAGCCGATCGCCGCTGCGGCAACGGCCAGGCCGAGCACCTTGATCGGCAGCGTCTCGGGAGCCAGGAACGACAGCAGTTCAGCACCCGTTGCAAATGCCAACGCGAACAGCAGGCGATTTAGGCCGGGTCCCGGCGCAGGGTCGTGGTCGCCGTCCATGCTGGTCCCAGTTGGCGGCGTGGCAGGCGCTACCGGTTCGGGCCAGCCCTGGACTTCGAAGCCGGCGCGACGAATCGCGGCGACTGCCGCCTCGGCGACGTCTTCCGCCGCGTCGATCCGCAGGCTGCGCTGCGCGAGCCGAAAGCTGAGCGCGCGAACTCCGGTGATTCCGTCGAGGGCACGCCGAATCTCCGATTCCTCGCTGGCGCAGTCCATTGCCGGAATCCGGTAGCGCACGCTGGAGGGCGCGTGGTCCGGAGCCGACTTCGACATCGGCGTTGCGCAGCACTCGCCGCCATCGTCCAGCCCTGCAGCGGCCGGTGCTGGAGCCGCGGCTGGATGTGCCTGTGCGTGAGCGTGGTCGTGTTTCATGATGAAGATTTCAAACCCTGAAGTGGGTGTAGAGTCAAGCTGTTCCTGCCGGAGGGCTTTGCGTCATGAAGATCGGCGAACTCGCGCACGCCAGCGCAACGCCCGTCGCAACGATTCGCTTCTACGAGCGCGAGGGGCTGTTGCCTGCGCCCCACCGAACCGAAAGCAACTACCGCATCTACACCGACGTGCATCCGGATCGGCTCGGTTTCATTCGCCAGTGCCGCAACCTGGACATGACGCTCGAAGAGGTCCACACGCTGCTGCGCTTTAAGGACGAACCGCAGAAGGACTGCGGCGAGGTCAACGCCTTGCTCGACGAACATATCGGACATGTCACGCTGCGGATCAATGAGTTGCGTTCGCTCGAAACCACGTTGCACGGGCTGCGTACGCGGTGCGTTTCTCCGCATGCGGCGATGCACTGCGGCATCTTGCAGGGCATCGAAGCGGGCGTGGACAGGCCGGCGCCGCGACGACATCTGCGCGGCGCGCATTCACTTTGAGTGGTGACTTTGAGATCGACTCGCACTTGATCCGCTGACTTGCCGGAGTCGAGGAAATGTGCTGCAAGCTTGCAGCCACGAAACCCT
>JBEBHW010000223.1:0-6095 GCA_040081145.1 Burkholderiaceae bacterium | reverse complement strand
GATGTGTATAAGAGACAGGCGCCACTGGCCGACCGACTGTCGCTCCGCGATACGCAGCAATCCCTTGTCCAGATCGGCGATGACTTGCTCGACGGCGCTGCGCACCTCCGGAGAATTGGTCGGCGTCAGCTCGGCCCGACCCTCCCAGGCCAGATCGATCGTGTTCTGCAGAGGGTGGGTCATGGTGGGGTCTGGGGGGATTGGAGGAACGAGACGATGCGCTGCGCCGCTTCGACGCATTCGTCGAGCTCGGCGACGAGGGCCAAGCGCACCCGGCCGGCGCCGGGGTTCACGCCGTGCGCATCGCGCGCGAGCAGGCGACCGGGCAACACCGCGACATTGTATTGAGCCAGCAGGCCTCGGGCGAAGGCGATGTCATCGCCGCCCGGAACTTTCGCCCAGAGGTAGAACCCGGCGTCGGGAAGCGCCACGCCCATGCAGCGCGCCAGCAGCGGCGTGACCTTTGCAAACTTCGCTTGGTACTTGGCGCGGTTTTGCACCACGTGCTGCTCGTCGTTCCAGGCGGCGATGCTCGCCTGCTGCAGCGTCGGGCTCATCGCGCTGCCGTGGTAGGTGCGGTACAGCAAAAACTGCTTGAGCAGCCTCGCGTCGCCCGCGGCGAAACCCGAGCGCATGCCGGGAACGTTGGAGCGTTTGGACAAACTCGTCAGCGCAACCAGGTTGCGAAAGTCGCTGCGGCCCAAGTGCGCTGCGGCCTGCAGCGAACCGAGCGGCGGCACATCGCCGAAGTAGATCTCGGAGTAGCACTCGTCGGAGGCGATCACGAAACCGTAGCGGTCGCTCAGTTCGAACAACTTCTCCCACTCTTGCAGGGGCATGACGGCACCCGTCGGGTTGCCTGGGCTGCACACGTAGAGCAACTGGGTTCGCGACCATGCGTCGGGCGTGATGCTGTCCCAGTCGGTGGCGAAGTTGCGCGCCGGGTCGCTGTTGGCGAACGCCGTTGCCGCCCCGGCGAGCAATGCGGCGCCCTCGTAAATTTGATAAAAGGGGTTGGGGCAGATGACGCACGCCCCCTCGCGCGTCGGGTCGATCACGGTTTGCGCGAGGGCGAACAGCGCCTCGCGCGATCCGTTGACCGGGAGAACTTGCGTCGCCGGGTTCAGCTCAACGGCATATCGGCGTTGCACCCAGCCGCAGATGGCCTGCCTCAGCGCGGGTTCGCCGGCTGTGGCCGGATACTTCGAAAGCCCCGCCAAATTTGCGCCGATGGCCTGCAAAATCAGTGCCGGTGTCGGGTGACGCGGCTCGCCGATTCCCAGGCTGATCGGCGCGTACGTCGGGTTGGGCGTGATGTCTTGGGTGAGTTCGCGCAGGCGCTCGAAGGGGTAGGGGTGAAGGCGCGCCAGCAAGGGATTCATCGACACGATTATCCGTGCCTTGTGCTTGGTTGCGCAGACTGCGCCCAGGCAGCGCATGCCGTGCATAAAATTACACGCCGCTCTCGCACCGGCCCGAACTTGGGTACAGAATCGGTGCTCCTCGAGCTTCGAACGCTCCCGCGCAAACCACCCCATGATGAAGGTCAAGCACAAGCCCGTGCCGGTGAAGAAGATCATCTGGCGGATGTCGGGAAACTCGCCGCTGGGCGAGTACGTGTCCAGCAGCGGTGAAGTGACCGCAGGCGACGGCACAACACCTGCAGGCAGCGCGCCTGGCTCTCAGTCGAGCTGGAAGCTGTCGTCGGTGGAATTGCTGGACGGATTGCAGGTGAGCGAGCAACCCCTGGACACCCTTCCCGGCGAATTGCAGGACGAGTTCTTCAAGCGCTAGCCCCACGCGGGCCTTGCGCCGAGAGGGGAGTTGCATGCCGCCGGTGAGCCATGTCCTGGTAGTCAGTGCCGACGACGCGCTGCGTGAGCGTGTCGTGAGCGGCCTCAACGCTGCGGCGGCTCGGCTCGACAACCCACTGGGCGTCGCGGCGATCGGCGCCATGAGCGGTGAGGCCGCGCAGACCGCAGTGCTCGCCGACGGCGACATTCAGATCGTGCTCGTCGATCACGGCGACAACCGTCGCGCTGAAAGCGCAGGCCCGAAGGCACCGAACCGTGCCGCTGTCTTGACACTACAACGCATCATCGAACTGCGCCCCGAGTTGTCGCTCTACATGATGCTCGAAGACGACGACACGAAACTGCTCGTCGAAGCCTTGGCCAGCGACGCCGTCGACGGCTATTTCTACCGCGACGAAGAAGACGTGAGCGGCTGGTTTCGCATCCTCGCCGCCGAAGTGGCGCAGAAGTCGGACACGCCCTTTTACGACAAGCTGCGCGAGTACGTGGCATTGGCCAAGGACAGCTGGCACACGCCGGGCCACGGCGGGGGCGACTCGTTCAAGGGGAGTCACTGGGTCGGCGACTTCTACGATTTTGTGGGCGAAGAAATGCTGCGCGCCGACTTGTCAGTCTCGGTGCCGATGCTCGACTCGTTGTTGCACCCCACCGGCGTGATCGCGCAGAGCCAGCGCCTCGCGGCCAAGGCGTTCGGCGCACGTGCCACCTTCTTCGCGACGAACGGCACGTCGACGTCGAACAAGGTCATCTTCCAGACGCTGCTCACACCGGGCGCGAAACTTCTGCTCGATCGGAATTGCCACAAGTCGGTGCACCACGGCGTGATTTTGTCCGGCGCGCGGCCGATCTACCTCGACTCCTCGGTGAACCAGCAGTTTGGCATCTTCGGCCCGGTGCCGCGAGCGACGCTGCTGCGGGCCATCGAAGCGCACGCCGATGCGCGCGTTTTGATTCTGACCTCGTGCACCTACGATGGGCTGCGCTACGACCTGCGGCCCATCATCGCTGCGGCCCACGCGAAGGGCATCAAGGTGATCGTCGACGAGGCCTGGTACGGCCACGCCAGGTTCCACCCGGAACTGCGCCCTACCGCGCTGGAATGCGGCGCCGACTACGTGACGCAGAGCACCCACAAAGTGCTGTCGGCGTTTTCGCAGGCGAGCATGATTCACGTCAACGACGCGGATTTCGACGAGCACCTGTTCCGCGAAAACTTCAACATGCACGCGTCGACGAGCCCGCAATACAACTTGATCGCCAGCCTGGATGTGGCGCGCAAACAAGCCGTGATGGAAGGCTACCGGCTGCTCGACCGCTCCCTGAAGTTCGCTCGCGAATTGCGCGAGAAGATCAATTCCACGGGTGCGTTTCGGGTTCTCGAACTCGACGATCTGCTGCCCCCGGAAGTGCAGGGCGACGGCATCCGTCTGGACCCGACGAAGCTGACGATCGACATTTCCGCGAGCGGCTTCTCCGCCGACGAACTGCGCGAGGCGTTGATCGAACGCTTCAACATCCAAGTCGAGAAGAACACGCACAACACGCTGACGCTGTTGCTCACGATCGGCACGACGCGCAGCAAGGTCTCGCGCCTGTTCGACGCGATGTTGCGCCTGGCCAAGGAACGCCGCCCGCCGCGCACCTATGCGCGGGTTCCGCAGCCGCCCGGCTTTTCCCAGCTCGCGTGCCTGCCGCGCGACGCGTTTTACGAAGCCGGCGAACGCATCGCCCTGCTCGACGAGAACGGCCGGCCCAACGCGCAATTGTTTGGCCGCGTGTGTTGCGACCAGATCGTTCCCTACCCGCCGGGAATTCCGTTGCTCGTGCCGGGCCAGTTGATCGACGCCGGGGTCATCGACTTCCTTGCGCGGCTGCTGCAAACCCAGAAGTCGATTGAACTGCACGGCCTGGCGGGCGGTGACGGCGAGTGGCAGTTGCGCGTGCTCACGCGGCGCGAGATGCAACTCGTCGTCGAGCGCGACGCGCGCTGAGGCCACGCCGAACCGCCTTGGGGCGGCCCGCCGATGGCCGCTCAATCGCAGTCGTGGTCCTCGCCGCTGCGGCACTGGGCCGATGATTTTCCGTTCGCCAAGCGGTGCAATGCACGTGCGGTGACAGCGGTGTCCGGGAAGTCGGAGAACACGCCGTCGACCCCCAGTTCGTAGAAGTGCATGTATTCGTCGACCGGCCTGCCGCCGTAGTTGCTCGCCAGACGCCGCGGCTCGTTGCGGAAGGTCCAGGTGTGCACCAGCAGGCCGAGCTCGTGCGCACGTTCGATCACGTCGCTCGGCGCAGTCCACTCCCGGTCCATGTCGTTGACGGCGCCGTCGCCGTTCGTGTCGGCGCACTTGCCGTTCGGCGCGACTGCCTTGCACTTGGTGCTTTGCAGGTAGACCTTCCAGGGGCCGATGCCATCGGCATAGGTACGCACTTCGGCCAGGCCACTGGGCGTCAAGAGGTCCTCGAACAGGCCGGCACGCCCTGATACGACCCAGTCGTAGGGTTTGTCGAAAGGCGCCGCAAAGGTGATCTTGCCGTCGACCGCGATGTCGTCGGCGTCGACGAGCTGCACGAGCTTCACCTGCGTTTTACTGCGCAAGTACTTGAGGTTCGCGGTCTCGAACGACTGGATGAACACCGGCGCCCCGCGGTGGTTCCAGCCGTGGCGTGTGAGCACGCCCAGCAATCGATCCTCGAGCGCCAGGCCGCGCTGTGCATGGAAGGTCGGGTGCTTGGTCTCGGGGTAGACGCCAATCGTTCGGCCGGTTTCCCTGGTCTTGCGCTTGGCGAGTTTGATCACTTCGTCCAGCGTTGGAATCTGGAACTTCCCGTCGAATTGTGTCGAGCGTTCCTCGGGCGCCTGTTGAATCGCGCGCAGCGTCTTGATCTCGGCGAGTGTGAAGTCGAACGCGAACCAGCCTTCTTCAACAACGCCATCGACGATGACCGGCTTGGCGTCCTTTTTCAGGTGCTTGCGGTTCGCGAACTCCGGGCGCGTGGCCACATCGGTCGTGCCGGTGATGTTTGGCTCGTGGCGCGCGATCAGGTGGCCGTCTTTCGTGACCACGAGATCGGGTTCGATGTAATCAGCGCCGCGCTCGATCGCGAGTGCGTAGCCTTCGAGCGTGTGCTCAGGCAGATAGCCTGCCGCGCCGCGGTGACCAATCACCAGCGGCGATTTGGGCCGGTCTGCGCCGCGCGCTCGACTGTCGGCGATTGAAGCGCCGTTGAAAGCGGTGAGCAGCAAGGCCAGTGCGACGCTGATCGCGCCCGAGAGAGGGGTTCGCATGAATCGTCTCCATGTTTTGGGAAGACGTGACGCTACGTGGGCCGTGTGACGGCGTGGTGACGTGCGGGCTGCCAACTCGGCTTGGCGCAGGGTCACGGCTGCGCCGAGTTCATCCTAGTTCGGCGCCCTTGCGCGCGAACCCCTGGCAAACCCGGGCGAGGTTGTAAGTCTGCCCGGCTGCCGACGCGTCTCGTCTCCAATCAGGCGGCGCTTGAGCGAGGCAGGTGCAGCGCCGAAGCGCCGGACCAGCCCTTCTTTCGGTGCTCGGCGACGACGTTCGTCGCGATCCCACCGCGCATGTTCCAGCGCGCCGTGATGCGTGCAAATCGCGGCCGCGTCGCGGCGACGATGTCGTCAAGAATGTCGTTCGTCACCTTTTCGTGAAACGCGGCTTCGTTGCGGTAGCTCCAGAAGTAGAGCTTCAGGCTCTTCAGTTCGACGCAAAGTTTGTCGGCGACCATCTCGATGTGAAAGTGCGCGAAGTCGGGCTGACCCGTGAGCGGGCAGTTGCAGGTGAACTCCGGCACTTCGAATTCGATCACGTAGTCGCGTTGCGGCGCGGGGTTCGCGAACACCTGCAACTCTTTGGACGGCTGCGTGGGCGGGACCGCCGGCGCTTCGCGTTGCGTGGCGTGGCTGCGCACGGGCTTGTTCTTGGCCATGGGATTTCGGGTGCGCGGGGGTTCCGCTGACGTGAGCTGAAAGAGGGCGCGATGGTATCATCGCCGCCCGCTCAGAAAGGTCGCGCAGACGCCTTGTGAGAGACAAGAATCCCCCATTGAATCAAGCACATAGACGCAGCTGCAGCGTCCGGCCGCGGCGCGCTGCGGTGGCTCATCCGCTCCTCCCGCCCCCATGCGCCTGAACTCCATCAAGCTTTCCGGTTTCAAGTCGTTTGCCGAGCCCACGCAACTGCAATTGCCGGGCCGGCTGGTCGGCGTCGTCGGCCCCAACGGCTGCGGCAAGTCCAACCTGCTGGACGCGGTGCGCTG
>JBEBHW010000222.1:0-6095 GCA_040081145.1 Burkholderiaceae bacterium | reverse complement strand
AGCCTCGGCGACCCTTCGTGGGCTCCACACCCTGGAGTGATGCATTTCGATCGCCACCTCGTAACCGTTCAAAGCGGCGCCGGCCGCGTCGCCCTGGGCGAGCTCAAGCGGGCAGCGCCCGACGGTCAGACGCTCGCGCTCTCGCCGAGCGGCGCGTTCGTGATCCTGCCGTGGCTGTTCAAGAACGTCGGCTACGACCCTGTGAACGACTTCACGCCGGTGTCGCGCGCCTCGACCTTCGACTTCGCCGTCACGGCCGGCCCAGGCGCGCCGGCGGGGGATCTGAAGGCCATCCTCGCGTGGATGAAGGCGAACCCAGGCAAGGCGAACGTCGGCAACGCGGGCGCCGGCACGGTGCCGCACTTCACCGCAGTGTTGCTCGGTCAGGTGGCAGGGGTCGAGATGGCGCATGTGTCGTACAAGGGAGGCGCGCCGGCGGTGAACGATCTTCTGGGCGGCCAGATTCCGCTGATGGTGGACACGGCGACGGAGACCATCGAACACCATCGCGCCGGCAAGTTGCGCATCGTCGCCATGACCGGCGAGGCGCGTCTGAAGGCGCTGCCCGACGTGCCCACCCTGAAGGAGCAGGGCGTCAATGTTGCCGCCGACGCTTACTTCGGCGTCTACGGCCCGCCGGGAATGCCGGCCGACGTTGCGGCGCGCATCTCGAGTGCCGTCGGCGACGCGCTGCGCCAGCCTGACGTGCAGGAGAAGATGCTGTCGCTCGGCCTGACGCCGAACTACGCGAACGGCGCAGGCCTCGCGGCGACGCAGGCCGAGCACTACAAACGCTGGGAGGCGCCGATCAAGGCGTCGGGGTTCAAGGCGGAGTAGCGCCAGGCGCAGGGCGGCGGCGCGTCGCGTGCCGCGCCGCAGCGCAATGAGCGTGCGCGGCCCGAGCGGATGGCCGGCGCGCCCTTGTTCAGCGTTTCGGCGCGCCCTCCAGGATTCGAACCATCGCATCGAATCCGCGCGCCCGCGCCAGTTGCAGCGGCGTCTGGCCGGAGCGATCACGCAAAGCGATGTTCGCCCCGGCGTCGACGAGCGCGCGCAGGCACGCCTGATGGCGCGGCCCGCCGTCGCCGAGCACGATGGCCTCGATCACGGCGGTCCAGTGCAGGTTGTTCACGTGATCGAGCGGCGCTCCGGCCTGGATCAGCTGGCGCACGACGCCGTCATGCCCGAGGTGCGCTGCGGCGATCAGCGCCGTCCCGTCGTAGCGGCTCGTCATCAGTTTCGCGCTCGCGCCGAGCGTCAGCAGCACACCGAGCGTTCCTTCGTCGCCCGCCACCGCGGCAATCGTCACCGCGTCGTAGCGGTCCTCGTCGAACGCGCCCAGTTCGGCGCCGGCCCGCGCAAGCTGGGCAATCGCGTCGCGCCGGCGCGCAAACGTCGCGACGTGCAATGCGGTGCGGCCGTGCGCGGCTCGGCCGTTGATCGCCGCGCCGCCGGCCAGGGCCGCGGCAAGCCGCGCTGCATCGCCTTGATGTGCTGCGGCGTGCAGAGGGCCGAAGGCGGCGACGTCAGCGGCGCTTGGCGGCACCTGGGCGTGAAGCGCCGGAGCGCAGAGCACGGCCAGCGCCAGCCACGCGGATCGGCACCGGCTCAACATTGCGCTGCTGCCCCGCGCATTCGCTCAGTCGCGGTCCTTGTCGTCGTGCGACTCGTGCGCGTCGTCCGAGTGTCGATCGAGGAAGCGAAAGGTCGCGCGCCAGGTGTCGGGCGAGTTCAAGATGCCCAGGTGAGTGGTGGCCAGAATCGCGTCGTAGATGCCCTGGCCGGTCAGGTTGACCTCGCGCGCACCGCGCAGCCGCGCGCTGCCTGAAAAGTCGGTGGGCTTGCCGAATGAATCCTGTGCGGGAACCGGCGCGAGCACGCCGTCTTGCAGCGGGAAGTAGACAAAACTCGTGTCGGCGTTGCGGATCACGAGCGTCTTCACCGAGCCGCGCGGCGCTTCGTGCCGGCGATTCAGGCCTTGCAGGAACGGTGTGTCGGGCGAACCCAGTTCCACGCAGATCGCACTGCTGGGCGTGAAGCCGCCGAGCGACGCCAGTTGCCAATAGTTGAGCGGCGAGGGCGAGCAGTTGATGATGCCGTGGTTCGGCCCGTCGATCGCGACCAGGCGCCGCAAGTGGCGCTGCGCATGGCGATCCTGGCGCAGCCACTCGCGCGCGACGATCACGCCCAGGCTGTGGCCGACGATGTCAACTTCGCGCGCGCCGGTGAAATCGAGCACCGCCTGCACGAAGCGGCGCAGGTCGTCGACGTTCGCTGCCGCGGTGTGCGCCGTGGCGGAGCGGCGCGTCTGGTCGGCGCTCAGATCGCACTGGTCGCCCTGGTAGCCCAGCCCCCACAACTCGCTCGTCGCGTAACCATGATCTGCGAGGTATTGGGCGAAGGCCTGCATCTTGCCGAACGGGTTGCACGCTGTGGGAAAAGGCGTGTCGTTGTTGCCGTGCACGAAGATCACCGGCGTGCGCGTCACCGGCCCGGCGGCGCCGAAGCCGATGATCGGTTTGGCGAGCGACGCGTCGGGGATCGTCGGGAAGCCGGCTGGGAAGCTCGTTCCCACCGTGCCGTCGGCACGGGCGGCGTTCGAGAGGCCGAGCAGCAGGCCCAGCGTGAGCAGGGCTGCAGCGGCGTGGCGCAATGGGGTGGGCATCGAGGTCCTTGGTCAGGGGTGGGATTCGGCCCACTCTATCCAACCGCCGGGGCGCTGTCATCGCCGAGCAAACCCCTCCTTCGGCGATGCGGCCTCGCTGCCGGCGCGGCGTCTTCGACAGCCCACCTCGAAACCCCTGGCGACTAGAGGAAACCCGAAGTATCGATTTTCAAGATAGCTCGTCGGCGCTCGATTGATCTTCGCGGCCACGCTTCCTCGACCTATCGTGCGCGGCTCGAACCGTGCGCCTTCGCGTGCGGAGTCTGCACAACACGCCTGGAGGTCGAACCCATGTTGAACCGAACCCCTCTCGTCGCCGGCGTCGCCGCCGCCGCGCTCGTCGCCCTGTCGCCCGCGCTTGCCCAGAAAGGGGCGCTGCAGAAGATCGGCAAAGGCGAAGGCCAGGTCGACATCGTCGCCTGGGCCGGCTACATCGAGCGCGGCGCGACCGACAAGAACTTCGATTGGGTGACCGACTTCGAGAAGAAGACCTCGTGCAAGGTCAACGTGAAAACGGCGGGAACGTCGGACGAGATGGTTGCGCTGATGAATGAAGGCGGCTTCGATCTCGTCACCGCGTCGGGCGACGCGAGCACGCGGCTGATTCGCGGCAAGAAGGTGCAGGCGATCAACGTGAACCTGATTCCGAGCTACAAAAATGTCGATGCGCGCCTGCAGAAAGCGCCGTGGCATTACGAGGGCGGACAGCACTACGGCGTGCCGTATCAGTGGGGCTGGAACGTGCTGATGTACAACACGACGGTGTTCAAGGACAAGGCGCCGACCAGCTGGTCGGTCGTATTCGAAGAGACGACCTTGCCCGACGGCAAGAGCAACAAGGGCCGCGTGCAGGCCTTCGACGGGCCGATCTACATCGCCGACGCTGCGCTGTACCTGATGCAGAAGAACCCCGCCCTGGGAATCAAGAACCCGTATGAGCTGAACGAGGCGCAGTACAAGGCGGCGCTCGATCTGTTGCGCGGCCAGCGCAAGCTCGTCGGCAAGTACTGGCACGACGCGTTCGTGCAGATCGACGACTTCACCAACGAAGGCGTCGTCGCCTCGTCGAGCTGGCAATTCCAGGCGAACATCCTGGGCTCGAAGAAGCGCCCCATCGCGACCGTGGTCCCCACCGAAGGCGCGACCGGCTGGGCTGACAGCACGATGCTGCACGCCGACGCCAAGCACCCGAACTGCGCCTACCTGTGGCTTGAACACTCGTTGAACCCGAAACTGCAAGGCGACTTGTCGGCGTGGTTCGGCTCGGTGCCTTCCGTCCCTGCGGCGTGCAAGGGCAACAAATTGCTCGGCGACGAGGGCTGCGCGCGCCAGGGATTCAACTCCTTCGACAAGATTTCGTTTTGGAGGACGCCGACCTCGCAGTGCGCGACGCAGAACAACCAGTGCGTGCCGTATCACAAGTGGGTGTCTGACTACATCGCGGTTCTAGGCGGCCGCTAGTCCGCTCCTTTGGCGTGCGGGGCGATCCACCATGACCGCCGCCGTCACTCTCGACCACGTCTCGTGTGTGTTCGGCCCCGCCGGCCATGAGGTGCGTGCGGTCGACGGCGTCGACCTGAGCATCGAGGCGGGCGAGTTCTTCACCTTGCTCGGACCGTCGGGCTCTGGCAAGACGACGTGCCTGCGCATGATCGGCGGGTTCACGCTACCCACGGCCGGGCGCGTGCTCATCGGCGGCGCCGACGTGTCGCTGCTGCCACCCTATGCGCGGCCGGTGAACACCGTCTTCCAGGACTATGCGCTGTTCCCGCACATGAGCATTCGCGACAACGTGGCGTATTCGCTGATGGTGCGCAAGGTGGCGCGCGCCGAGCGCGGGCGCCGCGCCGACGAACTGCTGGCGCAGGTGGAGCTCGCCGGCGTCGGCGAGCGCCGCCCGGCGCAGCTCTCCGGCGGCCAGCGCCAGCGTGTCGCGTTGGCGCGAGCGCTCATCAATCAGCCGCAAGTGCTGCTGCTCGACGAGCCGCTCGGCGCCCTGGACCTGAAGTTGCGCGAGCAGATGCAGAGCGAGCTGAAGGCGCTGCAGCGCCGCCTGGGAATCACTTTCCTGTTCATCACCCACGACCAGCACGAGGCGCTGTCGATGAGTGACCGCATCGGTGTGTTCAACCGGGGCCGGCTCGAACAGGTGGGCACACCGCACGCCATCTACAACGCACCGGCAACGCGCTTCGTCGCCAACTTTGTCGGCGCTGCGAATGTGCTGGAAGGCGACGCGGCGCGGCGCCTCACGGGCCACGCCAGCGCGATGCTGCGGCCCGAGCGAATTCGCCTGGGTGCGCCCGCCGGTGCGCGCGCGGCCGGCCAGGTTGCCGAAGTCCAGTATTTCGGCGCTTTCACCCGCGTGCGGGTCGAAGCGGCGGGCGTGCCCCTGCAAGCCGACCTGCTGGAGGCCGGCGGCAGCGCGGCGCCGGCCGTGGGCCAGCACGTGCACCTGCACTGGGACGCGAGCGCCGTGCACGCGCTAACCCTGGGCGCGCCATGAACACGGCCGCGTCGCCTGCCGCAGCTACCGCGCGATGAACGCCATGAACGCACTGGGCGCCCTGCCCGCACCCGCGCCAGGCTTGCAGCGGCGCACCTCGGACCTGCTTTACACGCGCCGGGGTCTGTTGCTTCTGGCGCTGCTCGCGCCGCCGCTGCTCTGGTTCGGTGTCATCTACCTTGGCTCGCTGTTCGCGCTGCTCGCCAACGCGTTTTTCGGCCTGGACGAATTCACCGGCCAGGTGGTGCGCGAATTCACGTTGAAGAATTTCGTCGCGCTCACCGAGCCGTCGAACCTCGACGTGGCGCGCCGCTCCGTGACGATGGCGGTGCTGGTCACGCTCACCTGCATCGTCATCGGCTTTCCGCTCGCCTACACCATGGCGCGCCACGCGACCGGCGCACAGAAGGCGGCGCTCTACATCGCCGTGATGCTGCCGCTGTGGTCGAGCTACCTGGTGCGCCTGTACGCGTGGAAGCTGTTGCTCGCCAAGGAGGGCGCGATCTCGTGGACGACGCAGCAGTTGCACTTGACGTGGTTGTTGGACATGCTGCTCGAGTTGCCGGCGGTGGGTGGCCCCTCGCTGAGTTTCTCCGCGATCGGCACCTTCGTCGTGTTCGTCTACATGTGGCTGCCGTTCATGATTCTGCCGATCCAGGCGGCGGTCGAGCGCATCCCGGGCTCCTACATCGAAGCGTCGAGCGACCTCGGCGCCCGGCCGGCGGTGACGTTTGCCAAGGTGATCTTGCCGCTGGCGATGCCCGGCATCGCGGCGGGTTCGATCTTCACGTTCTCGCTCACTTTGGGCGACTACATCATTCCGCAGGTCATCGGCGACAGCACCAATTACATCGGCCAGGTCGTCTACAAGCAACAAGGCGTGGCCGGCAACGTGCCGTTCGCCGCGGCGTTTTCGCTTGTGCC
>JBEBHW010000221.1:0-6099 GCA_040081145.1 Burkholderiaceae bacterium | reverse complement strand
GGACGAGTTTGCTGCAACCGACGGCCGCGAATCGGGTGCCGAGTTGCTCGACTTGTCCCCTATTCCCGATGCCGCGCCTGCCGCGGCGCCAGCGGCGGCGCAGAGCCCGCGCCTCGCCGCGCCTGCCCCCATGCCGCAGCCAGCCCCGAGTGCCGTCGCCCCGACGGCGCAGCGCGGCCAGCCCGCTGCGCGCAGCACGCTGGCGTCGCAGGGCGAGCCGGATCGCGACGAAGACGACGTTCGCTCCTGGTTCCAGCCGTCGGGCTTCATGGAATGGAAGCCGCTGACCTATCCACCCTCCGGTGCGCCGACCGCCGAAGTCAAAACCGCCGCAGCGCCCCGGCCCGAGCTTGTGGCCGACGACCGACGTCAGGCGTCGCGCAACGCGGCGGCACCGACCGGCGCACTGGACACCGAAGACGACATCGACGCTTCCGACGCGGTCGACGCCGAGCTGTTTCCGATCTTCGAAGAAGAGGCGCTCGAGCTGCTGCCGCAGCTCGCGGGCAGCCTGCGCGACTGGATCGCGCGGCCGTCGGACACTTCGAACGCCGACGCGTGCATGCGCACGCTGCACACGCTCAAGGGCGGGGCGCGCCTGGCCGGCGCGATGCGCTTGGGTGAACTCGCGCACCGGCTCGAGTCGCGCATCGAGCGCCTCTTGGCCCAACCGGCGGCATCCACCGAAGACATCGAAAAGTTGCAGTCGCACGGCGACGCCTTGTCGCAAGTGTTCGACGCCCTGCGCAATCGCGACGCGCAGGCGTACGCGCAGGCGGCCGCCGCCATCGCCGAGCCGACCCAGGCGCCCGGGCCTGGCGCCAGCGAGCCGGTCGCGCCGGCCGCCGCGACACCGCCTGAATTCGCCGGCGGCGGGCCGGCCACGCGGGCCCAGGCGCTCGCACCCCTGGTGCCGATGGCCGAAGTCGCTACGCCGGTGTTCAAGGCTCCGGTGATGGAGGCTGCGCCGCCCGCGGCGCGCCCGCCGCCGCGCACGGCTTCGCCCGGCGCCGCGTCGGGAATCGACTGGTCGCGTTTCGAGAACGCGAGCGCGCAGCCCAAGGCGCCCGCCGAACGCACCGCGAACCAGGCGCAGTCGGCAGTGCGCGTGCGCACGCCGCTGCTCGACAAACTCGTCAATCAGGCGGGTGAGGTGAGCATCGCGCGCACGCGCATCGAGTCGCAGGTGTCGCTGATCAAGGGGTCGGTCGGTGACCTGACGGAAAACCTCGAGCGCCTGCGCACGCAGCTGCGCGACATCGAGCTGCAAGCCGAAACGCAGATGAGTTCGCGCCTCGAAGCGGCGAAGGGCGCGTCGAAGAATTTCGACCCGCTCGAGTTCGACCGCTTCACGCGCTTCCAGGAAGTGACGCGCATGATGGCCGAGTCGGTGAACGACGTGGCCACGGTGCAGCGCACCCTGCAGCGCTCGCTGGAGAACACCGAAGACGAACTCGTCGCCCAGGCGCGCATGACGCGCGAGTTGCAGGGCGACTTGTTGCGCACCCGCATGGTCGAATTCGAAGGCTTGTCGGACCGCCTGTACCGGGTGGTGCGGCAGGCGGCCAAGGAACTGGGCAAGCAGGTGCGCCTGGACATCGTCGGCGGATCCATCGAAATCGACCGCGGCGTGCTGGACCGCATCACCGGGGCCTTCGAGCACGTGCTGCGCAATTGCGTGACGCACGGCATCGAGATGCCACAAGCGCGCGCCGCCGCGGGCAAGGACCCGACGGGCCTGATCGTCGTGACGGTGACGCACGAAGGCAACGAAGTCGCGGTGGAGTTTCGCGACGACGGCGCGGGCCTGAACCTGGCGCGGATTCGCGAACGCGGCATCGCGATGGGCCTGCTCGACGCGGCCAAACCCTACACCGACGCCGAACTCGCGAATCTGATTTTCGCCTCGGGCTTCTCGACGGCGGCCAGCGTCACCGAGCTTGCCGGCCGCGGCGTGGGCATGGACGTGGTGCGCTCCGAAGTCAACGCGATCGGCGGGCGGATACGCACCGCGACGCGCGCCAATCAAGGCACGTCGTTCAAGTTGATCCTGCCGCTCACGACTGCCGTGACGCAGGTGTTGATGCTGCGCTGCGGGTCCACCGCAGTGGCCGTGCCCTCGACGCTGATCGAGATCGTGCGCCGCGCCACGCCGGCCGAGATCGACCAGGCGCACACCAGCGGCCTGTACGCGCTGGGTGAACGCCAGATGCCGTTCTTCTGGCTCGGTTCGCTGCTGCAGCTCAGCGCGCGCACGGTCGAGGCGGTCGGGCGCACACGCACCGTCGTCGTGATCCGCAGTGCGCAAAAGCGCATCGCGGTGCAGGTCGACGAAGTGCTGGGCAACCAGGAAGTCGTGGTGAAGAACCTCGGGCCGCAGTTGTCACGCGTTCCCGGCCTGGCCGGCATCACGCTGCTCGCCTCGGGGGCGGTGGCGCTCATCTACAACCCGGTGGCGCTGGCCACCCTGTACGGCGACCCGGCGCGTGTGGCCACGCTCACGGCATTGCAGTCGCCGCAGGAGGCCGCCGGCGCCGGCGCGGCCGACGAAGTGGCGCTCGCGCCGATGGTCCTGGTCGTCGACGATTCGCTGACGGTTCGGCGCGTCACGCAGCGCCTGCTGGTGCGCGAGGGTTACCGTGTCGTGCTCGCCAAAGACGGCCTGGACGCACTCGAAAAGCTCGCCGAGGAACGCCCGCAAGTCGTGCTCTGCGACATCGAGATGCCGCGCATGGACGGCTTCGAGCTTGTTCGCACGATTCGCAACAGTGCCAACCTGCGCGAACTGCCGGTGATCATGATCACCTCGCGGATCGCCCAGAAGCACCGCGACCTTGCCGCGGAACTCGGCGTCGACCACTACATGGGCAAGCCGTATTCGGAAGAAGACCTGCTGTCGCTGATCGCCCACTACACGGCCTCGCTGAGCGACGTGTGAGCGCCATCAGGGGCGCGCCAGCCCGGCCGGCCATTCGGCTTGCAAGCCGAATGGCCCTCACCAGCCACTCGCGAGCGCGCAGGCGCTCGCTCGGCGCGGGCCCGGCCCCGTAGAATTCACCGCACATGACTTTCAGCCCGGCACAACGTCAAACGCTTGCGTGGCTCGGGCTCGGCCTGCTCGTTGTGCTGGGCGTGACGCTGCTGGCGCCGGTGCTGACGCCCTTTCTCGTCGCTGCCGTGCTCGCCTATGCGCTGCACCCCGCCGTGGAGTGGCTGGCGGCGCGCCGCGTGCCGCGCGTGCTCGCCGTGGCGATCGTCGAGGTCACGGCAATCGCCGCCTTGGCGGCCCTGGTGCTGCTGATCGTGCCGATCATCTCCAAGGAGCTGCCGCTGTTGCGCGAGCAAATTCCGCAGCTCGCCGAACGCTTGAACCAAGCGTTGACGCCCTGGTTGACGCAGCTTGGAATTCCCGCTGGGCTGGACGTGGCGAGCATCAAGGCCTTCGTCCTGAAGTACTTGAATGCGAATGTCGAAGACTGGCTCGGCGCCTTGCTCAGTTCGGCGCGCATCGGCGGGAGCATTCTGCTGGCCATCGTCGGCCTCGTGATACTGGTGCCCGTCAGCTTGTTCTACTTGTTGATGGACTGGCCGAGCCTGGTGGTGCGTGCGCGAACCCTGATTCCGCCGCGTCTGCGGCCGCGCATCGAAGGCTTCATGAGCGAGTGCGACTCGATGCTCGGCCAGTACCTGCGCGGCCAGTTGCTCGTCATGGCCACCCTCGCGGTGTACTACAGCGCCGCCTTGGGGCTGGCCGGCTTCGACCTCGCGTTGCCGGTGGGCGTGTTCACGGGTCTGGCGATCTTCATCCCTTACCTGGGCTTTGGCGTCGGCTTGATTCTCGCGCTGACCGCGGGCGCGCTTCAGTTCGGCGGCGCCTATGGCCTGGTCGCGGTGGCCGTCGTGTACGGCATTGGCCAGATTGGCGAGGGCTTGTTCCTCACGCCGCGTCTGGTGGGCGAGCGCATTGGCATGAACCCGCTGATGGTGATTTTTTCGCTGCTCGCGTTTGGCCACCTGTTCGGTTTCGTCGGCGTCTTGATCGCCCTGCCGCTCAGTTCCCTGATCGTCGTCGCGGTGCGACGCGCGCGCGCGGTGTACCTGGAAAGCCCCCTGTTTCGCGGCTGAAACGCGAATGAAGCGCGGATGAAGCAGATCCCGTTGCCGATCGGCACCGCCGCAGCGCGCACCTTCGACAACTTCGCCCCCGGCGCCAACGCGGCGACGCTGGCTCATCTGCGCGCGTTGCGTCCGGGCGCGGCGCCGGTCTATCTGTGGGGCCCCACGGGCAGCGGCAAGACGCACCTGGCCCAAGCCGTGGTGGAGCAGATGCACGCCGACGGAGTTCGCGGCGCGAGCTTCGGCCCCGAGATTGCTGCGCCGTGGAGCGGCAGTGAACCTTGCGGAATCATCGTCATCGACGACTGCGACCGCCTCGCGCCCGATCAGCAGCACTCTGCGTTCGCGCTGTTCGTGCAGGCCGCCGACGCGCGCGCAACCATCGTCGCCACCGGGCGTGCGCCGCCGGTGGACTTGGTACTCCGCGAAGACCTGCGCTCGCGCCTGGGCTGGGGCCATGTCTTGGCGGTGCAGGCGCTGTCGGAGCCGGAGGCGCGTGCCCAACTGCGCCGTGAAGCGGACCGGCGCGGCATTCTCCTCACCGACGAGGTCGTGGAATATCTGCTGACGCGATTCGCACGCGACATGAAGAACTTGTTCGACTTGCTGGCGCGTCTGGACGAGTTTTCGATGGCGCAGCATCGCAGCGTCACGGTGCCCTTGCTCAAGCGCATGCTTGCCGAGGGGGAGTCGCAGTGAGCACCGGCGCGGGACTGTGCCTGTTCGATCTGGACGATACGCTGCTGCCTCTGGATTCGGACCACGCCTGGGGCGAATTCATGGTGGCGCAGGGCTGGGTCGACGCGGCCGCGTTCCGGCGCCGCAACGACGAGTTTTACGCGCAGTACAAGGTGGGGCAGCTCGACATCCACGCCTACATCGAGTTCGCGACCGCGCCGCTGCGCGCGCGCAGCCTCGCGCAGGCGCAGGACGCGCACGCCCGCTTCATGCATGACGTGATCGCGCCCAACCTGCGCGAAAGCGCGCTGGCGCTGGTGCGCCAGCACCGCGCCGACGGCGACAAGATCGCCCTGGTCACGGCGACCAACGACTTCATCACGGCGCCGATTGCCGCCGCTCTGGGTATCGACTCGCTGATCGCGGTGCGCCTTGAGCGCGACGCAGGCGGTACCATCACGGGGGGAATCGTCGGCGAGCCGAGCTACCGGGAAGGCAAGGTGCGGCGCGTCGAGCAATGGCTGCATGACGCGGGCGCAGATTGGCCGGATTTCGGCAGGATCAGCGTCTACAGCGATTCGCTGAACGATCTGGCCCTGTTGGAACGCGCCACGCACCCGGTGGCAACCAATCCCAGCGCGCCACTGGAAGCGCTCGCACGCGAGCGCGGCTGGCGCATTCTGAGGCTGTTCGAATGAATCCTGAATGATCAAGAAGCTGCTCGGCAAGTTATTCGACAAGGCCCGCTCGGCGCGCGCGCCGCGCATCGTCCACGGACGGCGCATCGAAGTGCCCAAGAGCGAACACGGCATCGACGCGTCGCTCGTCGACGAGCGCGCCGCAAAAGTGGTGCGCACGCTGGTCGAGGGCGGCTACGAGGCCTACATCGTCGGCGGCGCGGTGCGCGATTTGATTCTGGGCCTGCGGCCGAAGGATTTTGACGTCGCGACCAACGCCACCCCGGAGCAGGTGAAGTCGCTGTTTCGGCGGGCGTTCATCATCGGACGGCGCTTTCGCATCGTGCACGTCGTGTTCGGCCGCGGCCGGCAGGACCATGGCCTGAGCGAAGTCATCGAAGTCTCGACGTTTCGGGCGCAGGTGGACGCCGGCGCCGCCGAGCCCGTGACCGGCAACGAGAAGACGTTGAAGTCCGAGCCCGCCGCAGGGGGCCGCAAGCCCGGCCCAAGCGCAGGCCACGTCATCGATGCCGAAGGGCGCGTGCTGCGCGACAACGTCTGGGGCCCGCAGGTCGAAGACGCGGCGCGCCGCGATTTCACGGTCAACGCGATGTACTACGACCCGCTG
>JBEBHW010000220.1:0-6103 GCA_040081145.1 Burkholderiaceae bacterium | reverse complement strand
GTTTCAGTTCATGCGCGCGTTGATCGGAATCGACAAACCCGTTGTTGCAGCGGTCACGGGCGCAGCGATCGGCATCGGAACGACGATGTTGTTGCACTGCGACCTGGTTTACGTCTCCGATGAGGCGCGCCTGGCGATGCCTTTCGTCGGCCTGGGCCTCGTTCCCGAATTCGGCTCGAGCCTGATCCTGCCGCGCTTGATGGGCACCGTGCGCGCGGCGGAAAAGCTCCTGCTCGGTGACCCGTTCACCGGGGCCGACGCGGTGGAAGCGGGCATTGCGAACGCGGTCTTGCCTGCCGGCGAAGTGGTGAACCACGCGCGGCGCATCGCTGAACGCTTCAACGCCTTGCCGCCGGGCGCGGTGCGCGAAACGAAGAAGCTGCTGCGCCGCACAGGCGTCGACGAAGTCCTGAAAACTATCGCTATCGAGGGCGAGGTGTTTGCGCAGCGCCTGCGCAGCGCTGAAGCGAAGGAGGCGTTCAAGGCGTTTTTCGAGAAGCGCAAACCCGACTTCACGAAGTTCAGCTGAGCACCCGAAGGAAGAGACGATGAATCTGCAAGGAAAGACCCTGTTCATCACAGGTGCGTCGCGTGGCATTGGCCTGGCGATCGCGAAGCGCGCGGCGCGCGACGGCGCCAACATCGTCATCGCCGCCAAGACGACCGATGTGAATCCGAAGCTGCCGGGAACGATTTACAGCGCCGCCGCGGAAGTCGAAGCCGCGGGTGGCCATGCCTTGCCGGTGCAGACCGACATTCGCGACGACGCGAGCGTCGCTAGCGCGGTGCAGCAGGCCGTGGCGCGATTTGGCGGCATCGACATCCTGGTGAACAACGCGAGCGCGATCAGCCTCACGCCCACGCCGGCGACGCCGATGAAACGCTTCGATTTGATGTTCGGCGTGAACGTGCGCGGTACCTACCTGTGCACGCAAACCTGCCTGCCGCACCTCACGCAAGCGGCGCAGGCCGGGCGCAACCCTCACGTGCTGAACATGTCGCCGCCGCTGTCGATGCACGAGCACTGGTTCAGCTCGCATGTGGCGTACACGATGGCCAAGTACGGCATGAGCCAGTGCACGCTGGGGCACGCCGGCGAGTTCAGGGCGCTCGGAATCGGCGTGAACAGTCTGTGGCCGCGTACCGCGATCAACACCGCGGCGCTGCAATTGATTCCGGGTGTCGACATCTCGAAGTGCCGCACGCCGGAAATCCTCGCCGACGCGGCGTATCTGATCCTCACCAGCGACGCCAAGACAACGACAGGCAACTTCTTCATTGACGATGCGCTTCTCGCGCAGCACGGCGTGACCGACCTGGAGCGCTACAGCGTCACGCCTGGAACGAAGCGATTCATTCCCGATTTCTTCGTCGATTGAATCTTGGTTCAACGAGGCGGCAGTTCGCGAGGCTGCCCGCTCGCGTCGATCGCCACGTAGGTCACGTTCGCTTCGGTCACCTTCACGACTTGCAGGTTCGCCGGGTTGCGCTCGGCGTAGACCTCGACGTGCACCGTGACCGACGTTCTGCCGACGTGCTCGACCTTCGCGTAAAAGCTCAGCAAATCGCCCATCGACACCGGTTGCTTGAAGATGAACTGGTTCACTGCGACGGTGACGATGCGCCCCTTGGCGATTCGCGCCGGCAGCACGGCACCGGCAAGGTCGACCTGCGCCATGATCCAGCCGCCGAAAATGTCGCCGTTGCTGTTCGAATCCGCCGGCATGGGCATGACCCGCATCACCAACTGCCGGTCGCCCGGCAATTGCAGCGGCGAGAGCTGATTCTCCGAGGCCGGGTCACTGGGGCTTGAAATCTGGGACATAGTGCGTCACCTGCGTGGAAATCCGACCGATTCTCATCCATCCACTTCAATTCCTTTCCGGCACCTCCATTCATGCGCCACCACGCGGCCATTCCGTTGCCCCTCGCCCCGGCGCCGCCAGACGCAGTCAAACGTTCCGACTGGGGCACGCTGAAGCGGCTCGGGCCCTACATCTGGCAATGGCGCTGGCGCGTGCTGATCGCGCTCGCCTTCCTGGTGGGCGCCAAACTCGCCAACGTCAGCGTGCCGCTGGTGCTCAAGGAACTCGTCGACGCGCTCGACCTGAAACCCGGCGATGCGCGCTCTGTGCTGGTGGTGCCGGTGGCCTTGCTGCTCGCGTATGGGGCGCTGAGGGTCTGCGTGACGCTGTTCACCGAGATGCGCGAGTTCCTGTTCTACCCGGTTGCGGCGCGCATCGCGCGGCGCGTCTCGCTCGAAACCTTCGACCATCTGCTGTCCTTGAGCCTGCGCTTTCACCTGGAGCGCCAGACCGGTGGCGTGTCGCGCGACATCGAACGCGGTTCGCGCGCGATCCACTCGCTGCTCAACTACACGATCTACAACATCCTGCCCACGCTGGTGGAGATGGCGCTCGTGATCTCTCTGCTCTCGGCCAAATTCGACGGCTGGTTTGCCGTGATCACTCTCAGCGCCCTGTTCAGCTACATCGTGTTCACGGTGACGGTCACCGAATGGCGCACCCATTTCCGCCGTGCCATGAACGAGCAGGACAGCAAGGCGAATACCAAGGCGGTCGACGCACTCATCAACTACGAGACCGTCAAGTACTTCGGCAACGAGGGGTTCGAGCAGTCGCGCTACGACGAGAACCTGAAGCGCCTTGAAAGCGCGTCGATCAAGTCGCAGACCTCGCTGTCGTTCCTCAATCTCGGGCAAAGCAGCATCATCTCCATCGCCGTGGTGCTGCTCGTGTGGCGCGCGACGCTCGGTGTCGTGAACGGCACGATGAGCCTGGGCGATCTTGTGCTCGTCAACGCCCTCATGATCCAGCTCTACATCCCGCTGAATTTTCTGGGCGTGCTGTACCGCGAAATCAAGCAGTCGATGATCGACATGGAAAAGATGTTCGCGCTGCTTGGCCAGCACCGCGAGATTGCCGATTCTCCGGGTGCCGTGGCGCTCGTGAACCGCGGCGGGGCGGTGCGCTTCGAGAACGTGCGCTTCGGCTACGACGCGGATCGCACCATTCTTCACGATGTGAGCTTCGAGGTTCCCGCCGGCACGACGCTCGCCATCGTCGGCGCGTCGGGCTCGGGCAAGAGCACACTGGCGCGGCTCATGTTTCGCTTCTACGACGTCAACGCCGGGCGCATTCTCATCGACGGGCAGGAGATCCGCAGCGTCACGCAAAAGAGCCTGCGCGCGGCGTTGGGCATCGTGCCGCAAGACACCGTTCTGTTCAACGACACGGTGCGGTACAACATCGGCTACGGCGAAACCTCGGCGAGCCGCGAGCAAATCGAGGCCGCAGCGAAAGCCGCGCACATTCACGACTTCATCGTCTCCACGCCCAAGGGCTACGACACGATGGTGGGCGAGCGTGGCCTCAAGCTCTCGGGCGGCGAAAAGCAGCGCGTCGCGATCGCGCGCACGCTACTGAAGAATCCGCCGATCCTGATTTTCGACGAGGCCACGTCGGCGCTCGACTCGGCGAACGAGCGCGCGATTCAGGCGGAATTGCAAAGCGCTGCGCGCAACAAGACGGCGCTCGTCATCGCGCACCGCTTGTCCACCGTCGTCGAGGCGGACCAGATCCTGGTGATGGAGCGGGGGCGCATCGTCGAGCGCGGCACGCACGCCGAGTTGTTGGCGCTGCAGGGGCGTTACGCGGAAATGTGGCAACTGCAGCAGGCCGCGGAAGACGGCCCCGAACTGACCGGCGCGGCACACGAGATTGCTTCGCGTTAGACTGACGCAGAATCACTCGTGGCTCCTGGGAGCTTGATATGGCCCGACACGCCAGCGGCGTGGAACACCTGGACGAAGCGCGCGCGCTGATGCAGCAGGCCAAGACGGCTGATGAGTTGCGCACCGCGCAGGCCGTGCTGCTGCCGCTGGTGCTTGGCTTGAGCCTGGAGCAGACGGCACTCGCGATCGGCCGCTCGACGAGCGCCGTGTGCACGATGCGAATGCGCTTTTGCCGCATTGCTGAAGGCGTTGCCGAGCCGCCGCGCAGCAAGCACGACCTGCGCAATCGAGCTCACGCCACGTTGGAGCAGGAGCATCGCCTGTTGGTCTCGGTGTGCGGCCGCTCGAGCCATGCCGGGCCTATGCTCGTGCCGCGACTGAAGGACGCGATGGAGGCGCAATTCGGGCAGACGGTGGCACTTTCCAGCGTCTATCGCTTGCTGCAACGCCACGGCTGGCGCCGCGTCTCGCCGGAAGCGCGTCCCGCGGCTTTGCCTGCCGGCGCGAAAGAGCGCAGGGCGAAACCCCATGCGCATTGGGAGAAGGAGTGAGCGGGCCGATCTGAGGTTCTGCGGCGCACCCGGGTGCGAGAATGCCCGCATGGCCTTGACCATCGCGCGCCCCGACGACTGGCATTTGCACGTTCGCGACGGCGCCGCACTTGCCGCGGTGGTGCCGCACAGCGCACGGCAGTTTGCACGCGCGGTGATCATGCCCAACCTGCGGCCGCCGGTCACGACCACCGAGCAGGCGCTTGCTTACCGCGAGCGAATCCTTCGCGCGGTGCCGAAGGGGTTGGCGTTCGAGCCGCTCATGACGCTGTACCTGACCGATCGCTTGCCGCCCGACGAGATCCGCCGTGCGCGCGAAGCGGGCGTCGTCGCCGTCAAGCTCTACCCGGCCGGTGCGACGACGAACAGCGACGCCGGCGTGACTGATTTGCGCAAGGTGCATGCGACGCTGGAGGCGATGCAGCGCGAAGGCATGCTTCTGCTCGTGCACGGCGAAGTCACCGACCCGCAGATCGACTTGTTCGACCGCGAGAAGGTGTTCATCGACACGCACCTTGCGCCACTGCGGCGAGACTTCCCCGAGCTGAAGATCGTCGTCGAGCACATCACGACGCGCGAGGCTGCGCAGTACGTGGCGCAGTGTGGGGCGGACACCGCCGCCACGATCACGGCGCACCACCTGCTCTACAACCGCAACGCGATTTTTCTCGGGGCGAACGGCGCCGCCGCGCTGCGTCCGCATTACTACTGTCTGCCCGTGCTCAAGCGCGAGGAGCACCGCCAGGCGCTGGTCGCCGCGGCGACTTCGGGAAGCGCAAAGTTTTTCCTCGGCACCGACAGCGCGCCGCACGCCGCCGCGCTGAAAGAACACGCCAGCGGCTGCGCCGGGTGCTACACCGCGCTGTCCGCGCTCGAGCTGTACGCGCAGGCCTTCGACGCGGCCGGCGCGCTCGACCGCCTCGAAGGATTTGCGAGCCAGCACGGCGCCGATTTTTACGGCCTGCCACGCAACAAGGGCACGGTGACGCTGCGCCGTGAGGCCTGGACGCTGCCCGAGACTCTGCCGTTTGGCGACACCACCCTCAAACCCCTGGGCGGTGGCGAGACATTGACCTGGAGACTTGCATGACAACCGACCGCAAGCCGCGCGTTGCGCTGCTCATCGACGCCGACAATTCGCCGGCAAAGAAGATCGACCTGATCCTCAACGAGTTGTCGACGTTCGGCGAAACAAGCATTCGCCGCGCCTACGGCAACTGGAAGAAGGCCGAGCTGAAGGGTTGGGAAGAAGTGCTGCACGAACACGCAATCCGCCCGATGCAGCAGTTCGACTACAGCAAGGGCAAGAACGCGAGCGACATGGCGATGGTGATCGACGCGCTCGCGCTGCTCTACAACGACCGGCCGGATGCCTTCGGCATCGTCTCCTCCGACGCCGACTTCACGCCGCTCGTCATGCACTTGCGCGAGAAGGGCGCGGCGGTGTACGGATTTGGCGGCCAGAAGACGCCCGAGCCGTTTGTCAACGCGTGTTCACGCTTTTTGTTTCTCGACAAGCTGGGCGGCAATGCCGCCGTGGAGCCGGGCGACGACTCACCGGCGGCGCCGCTGCGTGTGCCCGCGGCGCAACTCAAGCGCGACGCGAAACTCGTCGCGCTGCTGCGAAACGCCGTTCAGGCGGCTGCCGACGATGAAGGCTGGGCGCGCGTCGGCGCGGTCGGCCAGCAGATTGCAAACCAGGCGTCGTTCGACCCGCGCAACTACGGTTATGCGACGCTCAGCAAGTTGCTCGTCGCGAGCCAGTTGTTCGAGTGGGCCAACGAAGGCAAGTCGGACG
>JBEBHW010000219.1:0-6110 GCA_040081145.1 Burkholderiaceae bacterium | reverse complement strand
CACGATGTCGTCGGCGCCTACCTCGCTCCAGAGCAGACCACGCGGGTTCAGCAGGAAGCGCCCCGAGCCATCGGGCAATTCCACGCTGAAATGGTTGCACACGCCCTCGGCCAGGCCGTGGTGGGCGGCGGCGCGAAGCGCCAGCGCCAGGTCGGCGCGCAGTTGCTGCACGACGGGTGAGGCGAAATCGGCGTCGTGGGGGTTGCGAATTTCCATGCGTGAACTCCTTCCGGTCGCAAGCCGCAGCATCGTTGCGCCGATGCTGCGCCGTTGTTCAGTCAATTGAACGGCGAGTATCGCCCCTCGGGCGACGTCGCGTGCGGCGCGAAGCTGATGCGGCGCCGCTCCTCGATGCGCTCGTGCGCGCCTTGCCGCGTCAACTCGCCCTCGACCAGTTCGTAGCCGAGCAAGGCAAACACGCGGTTCCCCAGAAAAATCGGGCGCGCGTTGCCGTACCAGTCGACACACGACGCCCTGCATGCGTCGTCGCGCGCCGCGCCGGGCTGGGCGTGCAGCTCGCCCAGCGCCGTGAAGTTCAGCTCGTTCTGGCGCAGATAGAGCACGCTCGCCGAGCCGTGCGCGCCGCTGAACACTCCCGCGCGGCGGCCCGCGCCGGCGCTGAGCACGGGAAGGCCGAGCAGCCCCGCGTCGCGCGCCGTGGGGCGGTAGAAGAAACCGTGGGTGCGAGTCTCGCCCTGGCTCGCGCCAGGGTGCGCATATCGGCCGGCAAGTTCGGCGCGGATCGGGCTCAAGCGAACGCTGCTGAAATGCAGATCGATGCCCGCGTTGCCGACGAGCACGGCGTGTTCGCCGAGCGCCTCGATGCGCTCCACGCTGTGCCCGGGCGCCAGCGCGATCGCGTCGCCGGCATCGGCAAAGCGCAGTGCCCAGGCGTCCACCTGATCTCGGCCGCTGGACGCGGCGCGATAGCGCGCACCGGCACTCCCCCACAACAGCCAGGCTCCGACGAAGCGGTTCTGCACCGAGTACCCTGCCGGCGCCGGCAGCGAGCGATAGTGTTCGCGCTGCGCGGCGCCGCGGCCGTCGCCGAAGGCGGCGAGCGGAACCCGCAGCAGCGCCATGCGCCCGCCGCTGTGCTCGCTGCCCCACATGCCCTCGCCGGCACCGGACTCGCGCAACAACACGTTCAGGTGCGCGCTGTCGTCTTCGAGGAAGGACATCTGGTCGATCGGCACGCCGGCGGTCTTGAGCGCGCTCGGCGTGGCGCCGTTCAGCGGAATGCGAAACACTGCCGACAGGGCAGTCGGCGCGGGATCTTCCGGCGCGTAGAGCGACGTGTGGCGCCGGTTGCGCGAGGCGCTTGTCCACACGTAGACCGACCCCTGCGACACGTAGAACACGCGCCCGGCCGGGCCGAGCACCGCCGTCGCTTCGCAGTTCAGCTCGGCAGCGCCCAGGTCGCACGCGGTGACGCTGTGCAGCGCCAGCGGCTGCTGCGGGTCGAATTCATCGTCGCTGCGGTACACGCGGGTCGCCGGCAAGACGCGCTTGAAGTCCGCAGCGGGCGCCTGGCCCTGCCAGCGCCGCACGCCGGGGAACATCTGCTGCGGCAGCGGCCCCCAGGGGTGCAGCAGCGTGGGCGTATAGAAGACGAGCTTGCGCCCGATCAGCCGGCTCGCGTAGTTGCGCGACGAGTAGTAGTCAAAACTGCGCAAATGGTAGGTGGCGCGGTAGCTGAGCGAGCCGTTCGCCGCGAGATCGAACAGGCCGATTTCGGTGCCGCCGCGGGCGTAGCTGTAGCCGATGACGACGACGCTGGAGTCCGACACGAGGAGTTCGTCGTACCACGCGCCTTGCGGAGGGATGCCCGGCGCGAAGGCGTCGAGCATCGCAGCACTTTGCAACGCGTCGCCTCCCACGCGCACCGTGAACAAGCGGCCGCGTCGCAAGATGATGAGGTGCTCGCCGGCGCGTTTGACGATGCCGCCTTCGTCAACGCCCGCCGTCTGCGCGTTCGTGATCGACTCGGCTGCCGCCGCGCCGGTTGCCGCGTCCGCACTCTTGGCCATCGCCGACGGTGCAGCCGATTGCGCCGTGGCGCCCAGGGCGCCGGCGCTTTGTGCCTTGCTGCGCCGCGCCTCGCCGCGCAATTTTTCGGCCGCGCTGCGCCAGCGCGAGAGCGCGTCGGTCAATTCAGCCTCATTGCGGTAGGCCGCCAGGCCCTGGGCTGGCAGTGCGGCGGTGTCGGGTGCGACCGCACAGGCACTCAGCGTGGCAAGCGCCAGGCCGGCAGTCAAGGAGTACGCAAGAATGATTCGGCGGTTCAGCATCGCAGGTTCCCGTGGTTGGTACACCACGTTGAACGGCGCTGCCGCGGAATCGGGGTTAACCGGCTTCGGCGGCCGCGGCCTGCGGGGCCAACATGTCACGGTACAGCGCCAAGTACTTCGCTGCCGCCTCGTTCCAGGAGAAGTCTTGCGCCATGCCGCGCTGCATGAGTTTGCGCCAAAGTTCAGGCGATCGGTACGCGAGCACGGCGCGTTGCAGCGCCACCTCCAGGGCCGCAGGCGTGGCCGCGTCGAAGCTGAAACCGGTCGCGACGCCCTCACTCAGCGCCTGCGGCGTCGCGTCGACCACCGTATCGGCCAGGCCGCCGACGCGGCGCACCACCGGAACGCTGCCGTAGCGCAACCCGTAGAGCTGCGTCAGGCCGCAGGGCTCGAAGCGCGATGGCACGAGCAACGCATCGGCTCCAGCAATCAGCCGGTGCGCAGTGATTTCGTCGTAGCCGATGCGCACCGCCACCTGGCCCGGGTGGGCCTTTGCCGCAGCGCTGAACGCGGCTTCGAGCGCGGCGTCGCCGCTGCCCTGCAGGCAGAACTGGGCCCCCAGCCGAAGCAACGCGGGCAAGGCGGCGAGCACCAGGTCCAGGCCTTTTTGGCCGCTGAGCCGGCTCACTACGCCGAACAGCGGCGCCTCGTCCAGCGCCTCCAGGCCGAATTCGGCGCGCAGTGCGGCGCTGCACGCCGCCTTGCCGGACAAGTCAAGCGCCGAGTAGCGAGTCGCCAGCGCGGCGTCGGTCTGCGGGTCCCAGAAATCGCGGTCCACGCCGTTCAGTATTCCCGAGACATCGCCGACCCGGCTGCGCAGCACGCCGTCCAGGCCGCAGCCGAATTCATGCGTCGCGATTTCGGTCGCGTAAGTCGGGCTCACCGTCGTGATGCGCCGCGCGTACTTGAGGCCGGCCTTCATGAACGAGATGCGGCCGTGGTACTCGATGCCGTGCGACGCCCAGATCGCCGAAGGCAGGCCGAGCGCGGGAAAGTCGCCTGGTGCGAAAAGCCCTTGATACGCCAGGTTGTGCACAGTGAAGACGCTCGGCGCGGTCGTTCCCGGGTGCGCCGCCATGTAGGCGCACGTCATCGCTGCGTGCCAATCGTGGGCGTGCACGATTTGCGGCGTCCACGCCGCGTCGATCTCGCCCGCCGCGAGATGCGCGGCCACCCACCCGAGCAGGGCAAAGCGCTGCAGGTTGTCGCCCCACTCCACACCTTGCTCGTCCTCGTAGGGGCCGCCGCCTCGGCGGTAGAGGTAGGGCGAGTCGATGACGTAGACGGGCACCTGGCTGAACGGCAGTTGCCCGCGACGCACGCTGACGCGCAGCGCGCCGAATGCCGGACCGACTTCGCAGACGGTGCGTTGATGCAGCACGGCGTCGAGGATGGGCGGCAGACCCGGCAGGAGCAGGCGCACGTCGGCGCCGGCGTTGATCAACGCGCGCGGCAGCGCCCCCACGACGTCGGCCAAGCCTCCGGTTTTGACCAGCGGAAAGATTTCAGCGGCGACATGCAGGACTTTCATGAGGCGCGGGTCAAGCGCGCCAGCATGTCGCGGGTCACGAGTGTGATGCCGTTCTCGCTGCGTTCGAAGCGCGCCGCGTCGGCTTCGGCGTCTTCGCCGATCACCATGCCGTCGGGAATCGTGCAGCCGTGGTCGATGACGGTGCGGTGCAGGCGCACGCCGCGCCCGACTTGAACGTCCGGCAGCAGCACCGACCAGTTGACGCTCGCGTAGGAGTGAACGCGCACGCTGGAGAACAGCACCGAGCGGAACACATGGCCGGAAATGATGGACCCGCCCGAGACCATGGACTCCACCGCCATGCCGCGCCGCGCGTCGGTGTTGTGCACGAACTTGGCCGGGGGAAGCTGAGGCTGGTAAGTCCAGATCGGCCAGTTCGTGTCGTACAGGTTGAGGAGCGGGACCGTGGCGGTGAGGTCGATGTTGGCGTCCCAGTAGGCGTCTATCGTTCCGACGTCGCGCCAATAGGGTTCTTCGTCGGGCTTGGTGCCCACGCAACTCAGCGCGAACGGATGCGCCGACGCGTTGCCGCTGCGCACGAGCTTGGGAATGATGTCCTTGCCGAAGTCATGGCTCGAGTCGGGATCGGCGATGTCGCGCGCCAGTTCGTCGTACAGGTAGCCCGAGTTGAACACGTAGATGCCCATGCTGGCCAGCGCCTTGTCGGGCTGCCCGGGCATGGCGGGAGGGTCGGCAGGCTTTTCGACGAAGTCCAGGATCTTCCATTGCTCGTCCACCGCCATCACGCCGAAAGCGCTGGCCTGGGCGCGCGGCACGGTAATGCAGCCCACCGTGCAAGGGCGGCCCTTGGCCACATGGTCGGCGAGCATCAGCGAGTAGTTCATCTTGTAGACGTGGTCGCCCGCGAGCACGACGATGTAGTCCGCCTGGTAACCCTCCAGGATGTCGACGTTCTGGTACACCGCGTCGGCCGTGCCGCGGTACCAATGTTCTTCGTCGGTGCGCTGCTGGGCCGGCAGCAGGTCGATGAACTCGTTCATCTCGCCGCGCAAAAACGCCCAGCCGCGCTGCAGGTGGCGCAGCAGGCTGTGCGATTTGTACTGAGTGATGACGCCGATGCGCCGGATTCCCGAGTTCAGGCAGTTCGACAGCGCGAAGTCGATGATGCGGAACTTGCCGCCGAAATAGACCGCCGGCTTGGCGCGCCGGTCGGTGAGGTTTTTCAAGCGGCTGCCGCGGCCGCCGGCGAGCACGAGCGCCACGATGCGCTTGCGCCGGTCGACTCTCAGCGACGGATCTTTGCTGTCCATGGTGTTCCCATTCCGAGATCTTGGCACGCGCAAGGGGTGCCGACATTTTGGCGCTAAACGGTCGAACGTCGCGCTCGGCGCGGCACAGACCCCAAGATCGCAATAACGTGGTTGTACATTGCGGAGCTCGCGAAACGGCCCGTGCAACGAAATATTCAGCGCACAGTCCGACGAGCAGACTGGCCAGCTTCGGAAAAGGAACGCCCGGTGAGCCCTGTATCCCCATTCACTCCGATCGCCGAGGCGATCGACGAACACCTGCTGCAAACCGTCGGTGTGAACCCGGCGCAGGCGACCGCCACCGAAGTCATGCAGGCGGTGTCGCAAGTGGCGCGCGAGCAGCTGTCCAGACGCTGGGTCGCGACACAAACCTTGGAGCGCGGCGCCAAGGCGCGCCGCGTCTACTACCTGTCCATGGAATTTCTCATGGGCCGCACCCTGGGCAACGCGCTTGGCGCGCTCGATCTCAACGAGGACGCAGCGCGGGGCGTGGCAGCCCACGCGAAGCGCCTGGAAGAGGTTGCCGACGCCGAGCCCGACGCCGCTTTGGGCAATGGCGGCCTGGGGCGCCTGGCGGCGTGTTTTCTCGACTCGATGGCCACGCTGGGGCTGCCCTCCTTCGGCTACGGCATCCGCTACGAGTACGGCATGTTCGCGCAGGAAATCCAGCATGGCTGTCAGGTCGAGTACCCCGATCCCTGGCTGGAAAACGGCACGGCCTGGGAATTTCCGCGCAGCCACCTGACCTACCCGGTGCGTTTTGGCGGTTGGGTCGAGCACAGCGCGGGCAAGGCCATCTGGCGCGCCGCCGGTGAAGTGGCGGCCAAGGCGTGCGATATGGTGATCCCGGGCCACGGCACGGCAAAGGTCAGCACCTTGCGTTTGTGGAAAGCGCAGGCGCCGGCGCACATCGACTTGCACGCCTTCAATACGGGGGACTACGCGCGCGCCGCGGGCATCAAGAACGAATACGAAAACATCTCCTGGGTGCTCTACCCGAACGACCTGTCTCTTATA
>JBEBHW010000218.1:0-6114 GCA_040081145.1 Burkholderiaceae bacterium | reverse complement strand
TTTCGCGACGAACGCCAAACTGCTGCGCAACCCGTCCGTCGTGAACCTGCTCGACGGTTGCGCGATTTCGCTGCCCTGCCATGCCGAAGGCGAAATGCCGGTAGGCTTGATGTTGTGGAGCTGCGCACTGGACGACGCTGCTCTGCTCGACACCGCCTTCGCCGTCGAACTCGTGCTCGCCTCGCGCGCCCACTGACATGCACATAGCCGTGATCGGCGCCGGCGTGGTGGGTGTCACCACGGCGTGGGAATTGACGATGGACGGCCACACGGTGGACGTGTTCGACCGGCGCAACGCCGTCGCTTCGGAGTGCAGTTTCGCCAACGCCGGAATCATTGCGCCCGGCTACGTCACGCCGTGGGCCGCGCCGGGGATGCCGGGGAAAATCTTGCGTCACCTGCTCAGCAGCCATTCGCCGGTGCGCATGCATGCGTCGCTGAACCCCGCCGTCTGGCGCTGGGCATGGCACTGGCTGCGCGCCTGCCGGCGCAGCAGCTACGAACAAAACCGCTCAGCGATGCACCACCTGGCCCGCTTCAGCCAGGAGCGGTTGACGAGCCTGATCGACAAACTGCAACTCGAATTCGAGCGCAACCACGGCTACCTGGTACTGCACCGCGGCGAGCAAGAGGCGGACCTGGCGCGCCCGACGACGGAGTTGCTGCGCAGCCTGGGCGTCACGTTCAAAGAGCTCGACGCCGTGGGGTGCCGCGTGGTCGAGCCCGGATTGCAAGCCGATCAGATGCTGCACGGCGGGATCCACTTGCCCGGGGACGAAGTCGGAAACTGCCGCCAGTTCACGCAGCTGCTTCGCGACGACGCGGAGAAGCGCGGTGCGGAATTCCACCTCGCCAACCAGGTGCTGCGGATTCAACCGGGCGAGCGAATTTCGCTCGAAGTGCGCCAGCTCGCAGTGAACGACGACTATGCGGCGTCGCGCCTGGCGCAGGCGACCGATTTCAACGCCGAGCGCGCCGAGCGTGTTTCGCAAGCGATGTCGCTGCGCTCGCGCGCCGCAGCGCGCTTCGGTCACCCCCTGAGCGAGACCGCATTCGACGCCGTCGTCGTCTGCGCCGGCGTCGACAGCACGCGCCTGCTCGCGCCCCTGGGGACGCACCTGCCGCTGCTGCCGGTGTACGGCTACTCGTTGACCTTTCCGCTGCGCGCTGCGGAACACGGCCCGCGCTCAGCGGTCATGGACGAGCGCTACAAGGTCGCGATCAGCCGCCTCGGCCAGCGCCTGCGCGTTGCGGGGGGGGCAGAACTCGGCGGCAACGCCGAGCACCAGCACCAGGGCGCGATCGGCACGCTCTACAAGGTGCTCAACGACTGGTTTCCCGGAGGCGCGCAGTTGCGCCGCGCCCAGGTGTGGAAAGGCGCACGACCGATGCTGCCCGACGGGCCGCCGATCGTGGGCAAGAGCGAGGTGCCCGGCGTCTGGCTCAACGTCGGCCACGGCTCGAGCGGCTGGGCGCTCAGCTGCGGTTCGGCGCGCGCGCTGGCCGACGTGATTGGCGGGCGCGAAGCGCCGTTGGACATGTCACCTTTGGCGCTGCAACGTCTGGGCTCGTGAAAGCGCGGCAATGAAGCGGGTCTTGCCCTGCGGGGCAGCGCGGCCCCTCTACGACCTTGCCGCGACGCGCGCCATCGAATCGCAGGCCCAGTCCACCCTTGCGCCTAACGCTTTGATGCAGCGAGCCGGTCTGGCGCTCGCGCGCCTCGCGCTCGCCCTCGCGCCGCACGCGCGCGGCGTCTGGGTCGCCGCCGGCCCCGGCAACAACGGCGGCGACGGCTTCGAAGCGGCAATGCACTTGCATCGCTGGGGCAAACGCGTCGTGGTAACGGCGTCTGCCAACGCTGCGTCGCAACCCGCTGATGCCACTGCCGCCGTGGCCCGCGCCCGGGCAGCCGGCGTCACGATCGTCGGCGACGTCGACATTGGATTTCTCCCGGATCTGGCGATCGATGCCTTGCTCGGAATCGGTGCGAGCCGCGCACCGCAGGGGCAGATCGCAGAGCTGATCCGCAAGCTGGGCGCCCTGCCCTGCCCGGTGCTCGCCGCCGACATTCCGTCAGGCCTGCACGCCGACACCGGCACCGCCCTCGGCGCGGACTGCGTTGTCGCGAGCCACACGCTGAGCCTGCTTACCTTGAAGCCCGGCCTGTTCACCGGCGCGGGGCGCGACCACTGCGGGTCCGTCTGGTGGGACACACTGGACGTCGACGCCAGCGCGGCCGCCGCGCCTGCGGCTTGGCTGGTCGGCGGATCGCAACTGCGTGCCTGGCCGCCCCGGCGCCGTCACGTCCAGCACAAGGGCCGCTTTGGTGACGTCGCCGTGATCGGTGGCGCGCCGGGCATGAGCGGCGCCGCGCTGCTCGCTGCGCGCGCCGCGCTTGCGGCAGGCGCCGGGCGGGTTTTTGTCGAGCTGCTCGATCCGCACGCCGTAGCGCACGATGTGCAGCGCCCGGAGTTGATGTTTCGACCGGGCTGGCATGACAGCGCGCCCGAGGTGATGCGTCAGAGCCTGGTGATCTGCGGCTGCGGCGGCGGCGACGCGATGCGCAAAGTCCTGCCGAAACTGCTGAGCCTCGTCCCCAGACTGGTGCTCGACGCCGACGCGCTGAACACGATCGCTGCGGACGCCGCTCTGCAAGGCCAAGTCCTTGCGCGCGCCGGGCGCGGCCACGTCACGCTCATGACACCGCACCCGCTCGAAGCGGCACGCTTGCTGAAGAGCAGCACGGCCCAGGTGCAGGCCGATCGAATCGGCACCGCAACAAACCTCGCGAACCGCTTCAGCGCAGTGGTTGTCTTGAAAGGCTCAGGCAGCGTAATCGCCGCACCCGGCCTCACCCCTCACCTGAACCCGACGGGAAACGCCGCGCTCGCCAGCGCCGGCACCGGCGACGTGCTGGCCGGCTGGCTGGGCGGATCCTGGTCGCAAGGCGAATCGAGCGAGGGCATCGATGCCGCGTTCGCTGCGGCGTGCGCCGCAGCCTACCTGCACGGCCTGTGCGCGGAGCAAATTCAAGCCGGCCCGTTGCGTGCCACGGACCTCATCGAGCGCATGCACGACAAGCTTCGCGGCTCGCGCGATTGAGTCGCAGAGCGCCTGCCGACTACTTGCGACGCACCCCTTTGCCGGCCGCCGTCTTGGCGCGCCCGCCGGCAGCCGCCTTGCCCGACGCCTTGCCGCGCGGTGCAGGTGCGCTGCGCGCGCCCTTGCCCGCCTTGCCGGCAACGGCACGACGTGTGCCGGCCTTCACCGCGCGGTCCAGCCCTTTCAGCGCCGTCAGCTCTTCGGCGGCGCTTTGCGCGATGTCGGCCTGCCTGCCGCGCCGCGTGCGCGCAGGCGCCAACGCCGCTTCGCCGTCGCGCACCAGGCGGAAGTCGATGCGCCTGCCGTCGAGGTCGACGCGACTCACCTGGATGCGCACCCTGGAGCCGATTGCGTAGCGCACGCCGCTGCGCTCACCGCGCAGCTCCTGGCGCGCTTCGTCGAAGCGGTAGTACTCGCCGCCCAGTTCTGTAATGTGGACCAGGCCTTCGACATACAAGGTGTCGAGCTGCACGAACAAGCCGAACGCGGCGACGGCGCTGACCGTGCCGCCGAACTCTTCGCCCAGGTGTTCGCGCATGTAGCGGCACTTGAGCCACGCCTCGACGTCGCGTGACGCCTCGTCGGCACGCCTTTCGTTGGCGCTGCAATGCGCGCCCGCGCTTTCCCAGAGCTGCGCCTCCGGACTCGCGGGTTTGACCGGTCGCGCGCCTTTGCGCGACAGTGTCTTGGCGACCACGGTTGGCGGCGGAACCAGGTGATAGCGCTTGCCGCCCAGCAAGGCGTGGATCACCCGGTGCACGAGCAAATCGGGGTAGCGCCGGATCGGGCTCGTGAAGTGCGCATAGGCGTCGTAAGCCAGGCCGAAGTGGCCGGAGTTGATGCCGGTGTAGATCGCTTGCTGCATCGAGCGCAGCAGCATCGTGTGGATTTGCTGCGCGTCGGCGCGATCGCGCGTCGCTGCGGCGATGCTTTGGTACTCGGCAGGCCGCGGCTCGTCGCTGATCGACAGGCCCAGGCCCAGCGCTTTCAAGTAGTTCTGCAACAACGCCTTGCGCTCGGGCGTGGGCCCCTCGTGAACCCGGTACAGCGCCGGGTGTTTGGCCAGCGTGATGAAGTCTGCCGCACACACATTCGCGGCGAGCATCGCTTCTTCGATGACACGATGCGCTTCGGTGCGCGTGCGCGGCACGATCTTCTCGATGCGCCCGTTGGCGTCGCAGACGATCTGGGTTTCGCTGGTCGCGAAGTCGACCGCGCCGCGTTTTTCGCGCGCCTTCACCAGGGCCCGGTACACGCCGTGCAAATTCAGCAGATCGGGAACCAGCGCCTCGCGGCGCAACGCCTGCGCGCCACGCGTATTGCCCAGAATCGCAGCGACTTCGTCGTAGGTCAGGCGCGCCTGGGACCGGATCACCGCGGAATAGAACTGGTACGCATGCACCTCGCCGGCGTTCGTGATGAGCATGTCGCAGACGAGCGCGAGGCGGTCTTCATCGGGGTTGAGCGAACACAAACCGTTCGAGATGCGTTCGGGCAGCATCGGGATCACGCGGCGCGGAAAGTAGACCGACGTGGCGCGCTCGTACGCGTCGGTGTCGAGCGGCTCGCCCGGCTTGACGTAATGGCTCACGTCGGCGATCGCGACGATCAGGCGCCAGGCGCTGTCGTCGCCCTTGGCCTTGCCGCCCGCGCGGCCGGCGCCCTTGCCGATGACTGCCGGTTCGCAATACACCGCATCGTCAAAGTCGCGCGCATCGTCGCCGTCGATCGTGACGAGCGGGACATCGCTCAAGTCGACGCGGTGTTTGCGGTCCAACGCGCGAATCGCCTGCGGCAGGCTCGCCGCCTGCGCCAATGCTTCGGCAGAAAAGCGGTGCGGCACTTCGTACTTGCGCACCGCGATTTCGATTTCCATTCCGGGGTCGTCGATCTCGCCCAGCACCTCGATGACGCGACCCACCGGCTGCGAATACATCGACGGCGGTTCCGTGAGTTCGATCGCAACGACCTGCCCCGTCGTCGCGCTGGCCGTCGCGTTCTTCGGAATCAGGATGTCCTGGCCGTAGCGCTGGTCTTCCGGCGCGACGACCCAGACGCCGCCTTCGAACAGGAGCCGGCCGATGATGGGCGAGCGCTTGCGTTCGAGGATTTCGAGGACCCGACCCTCGGCGCGACCCTGGCGGTCCTGCCGCATGATGCGCACCTTGACCCGATCCCGGTGCATGACGGCGCGCATTTCCTGTTGCGACAGGTAGATGTCGGCTTGCCCGTCATCGCGCACACAGAAGCCGTGGCCGTCGCGGTGCCCTTGCACCGTGCCCTCGACTTCGCTCATCAGCTCGGCGCCGACTTTGCTCTTCATTGGAATGGCTCGAATGGTATAGTCCCCGACTTCCTGAAATGCCCAGGTGGCGGAATTGGTAGACGCACTAGTTTCAGGTACTAGCGGGTAACTCCGTGGGGGTTCGAGTCCCTTCCTGGGCACCAAATAGAAGGGCCGCAGTATGCGGCCTTTTTAGTTGGGGCCCAGAGCTGGGTGCCTGCGCACCCAGCGCGAAGGGACTCGAAAGGCCGGGCTTGCAAGCCCGGCCGGGGCCGCGGAATGTGGCCGAGTCCCGGACGCCGAAGGCGTCCCAGCGACGCGAAGCGAGCCCAAGCCGATGCGAAGCGAGGCGTGACACAACGACCGAACCGCGAACTGCGAATGGCCCGAGATGATCGCCCCAGAAGCAAATGCGAGCCTGGCCCCTTTTCGCCCAGGGGGACAACCATCTCGTCGAACTTGCGGTCGCTGGCGGCGCGAGTCATATCGTCACACACAACCTGCGCGACCTGAAACACATGGAACTCAAGTTTCCCGGGCTTGCCATCGCGACGCCCACTCAACTTCTGGCAAAGGAGCGTGCCCCGTGAGCGCATTAACAATTCGCCTGCCCGACGACAAGTACGAGCGCTTGAAAGCCCTTTCCAAGCGGCGTGGCACGAGCGTGAACCGCTTGATCGATGAGATGGCCACGCTGCTGCTGGCCGAGTTCGACGCCGAGGCGCGCT
>JBEBHW010000217.1:0-6140 GCA_040081145.1 Burkholderiaceae bacterium | reverse complement strand
AACTTGAGCAGATGGGAGACATGAAACACGCTTTCGCAGCCGGCTGCGCCTGTGCAATCTCCAGCCTGGGGCATGCCCAATCGGGCGGCAATGCACCGCCACCGTCGCAACTCGACCCCGTCGTCATCAGCGCCGAACGCTCGCGCCAGACCACCTTCGACGCTCCTGCAGCGATCTCGGCGGTCACGCGCGAGACGATCGAATCCGCTGGGCCGCAGGTGAACCTGTCCGAAGCACTGAACCGCGTCCCCGGCATCTCGGTGCTGAACCGGCAGAACTATTCGCAGGACTTGCAACTCTCGATCCGCGGCTTCGGCTCGCGCTCGACCTTCGGCATTCGCGGGGTGCGCCTCATCGTCGACGGCATTCCCGCAACGATGCCCGACGGGCAGGGCCAGGCGTCGAACATCGCATTGACCAGTGCCGGGCGCATCGAAGTGCTGCGCGGCCCGCTCGCGCAGCTTTACGGCAACGCGGCGGGCGGCATCGTGCAGGTCTTCACCGACATGGACGTGGAACGCCCGACAACCACCGTCAGCGGCTCGGTGGGCGCTTACGGCCAAAACAAGGTGGGCGTGAAGTTCGGCGCTGCCGGGCCCAACGACGCCGTCGTGTTCGACGCATCGACCTTCCACACCGACGGCTTTCGCCCGCACAGCAAAGCGCGGCGCGACCAGATCAACGGCAAGTGGCAGCACGACGTAAGCCCGGACACGCGCTTCAGCCTGATCGTGAATTCGCTGGACCAGCCGGTGTCACTGGATCCGCTGGGGCTGACGCGCGCGCAGTGGGAGCAGGGGTTGCAGGCGAACGTGAACCAGGACCCGCGCAAGTCGGTGCTGCAGCAGCAGATCGGCAGCGTCTTCGAGCAGCGCCTGGGTGAGGCGACGCAATTGACTGCGCGCATCTACTTCGGCCAGCGCGATCTGGACAACGCCTTGTCGATCCCGCCCGCGGTGCAGGCGCCGGCGACGCACAGCGGCGGCATCGTCGTGTTCTCGCGCGCTTATCAGGGCCTGGGCGTGCAACTGAGCCATGCCGTCAAGTTCGGCGCGGGTCAGGCGCTGCGCCTGGTGGGCGGAATCGACATCGATCGAAGCGACGAAGACCGCCAGGGCTATCTGAACACGCTGGGTGTGCAGGGCGACCTGAAACGCAACGAGCGCAACCGCGCCGACAACCGCGATGCGTTCGCCCAGGCGATTTTTGACATCGATTCGCAATGGACGGCGACGGCCGGCGTGCGCTCGAGCCATGTACGCTTCAGGTCGAGCGACCGCTTCGTCACGCTGACCACCGTGCCGCCGAACCCGGACGACAGCGGCAGCCTGAGCTACAGCGCGACGAGCCCGGTGCTCGGCGTGAGCTGGCGCGCCGCGCCCACGCTCAACGTCTACGCCAATGCCGGCCAGGGCTTCGAGACGCCCACCTTCGCCGAGTTGTCCTACCGGCCCGCGCCGCTGACCGGGTTGAATACCGACTTGAGGGCGTCGAAGAGCCGCCACGCGGAAGTCGGCGCGAAATGGAAAGTGGCGCAGGGACAGCGCATCGATGCCGCCGTCTTCGACATCGCGACGCGCGATGAAATCGTCGTCGACACGAATGTCGGCGGGCGCTCGACGTTCAAGAACGCCGGCAAGACGTCGCGCCGCGGTATCGAGCTGTCGCACGTGGGCCAGTGGGACGAGTCGCTGCGCAGCACGCTGAGCCTGACGCTGCTGCGGGCGCGCTTCAAGCAAGACTTCATCAGCGGCAGTGGCGCCACGCCCAACGTGTTCTCGGGCTATCACCTGCCCGGCACGCCCGAGCGCAACGCCTTTGCCGAACTCGCCTGGGCGCCGCGCGGCGCCTGGGGTGGCTTCAACGCCGGCGCTGAAGTGGTGCGCACCGACAAGCTCTACGTCAACGACCTGAATACCGACGCCGCGCCGGCGGCCACGGTGTTCAACCTGCGCGCGGGCTTTCAGCAGACGCTGGGCGAGTGGCAGTTCAGCCAGTTGCTTCGTGTCGACAACGCGGCGAACCGCAACTATTCGGGCTCCGTGATCGTCAACGAAGCGAACAGCCGCTTCTTCGAGCCTGCGATGCCGCGAAATTGGCTGGTGGCGCTGAGGGCGAAGTACGAGTTTCGGTGAAGCACTGACCTCGGCTCCGCGTCATCCCGGCGCAAGCTGGGATCCACTGTTCGCAGTTGCTGCACCCGCCACGCAGTGGATCCCGGCTTTCGCCGGGATGACAGCAAGGCGCGGCAGACGCCTCAGAAAAACGCCTGAATTCCCGTCTGCGCGCGCCCGAGGATAAGCGCGTGCACGTCGTGCGTGCCCTCGTAGGTGTTCACGGTTTCCAGGTTGATCATGTGGCGGATCACGTGGTATTCGTCGTGGATGCCGTTGCCGCCGTGCATGTCGCGCGCGGTGCGCGCGATGTCCAGCGCCTTGCCGCAGTTGTTGCGCTTGATGAGGGAAATCATTTCCGGCGCCGCCTTGCCCTCATCGAGCAGGCGGCCGACGCGCAGGCACGCTTGCAGGCCCAGTGTGATTTCGGTCTGCATGTCGGCAAGTTTCTTCTGGACTAATTGGTTCGCCGCGAGCGGGCGGCCGAACTGCTTGCGGTCCAGCGTGTACTGGCGCGCGGCGTGCCAGCAGAACTCGGCTGCGCCCAGCGCCCCCCAGGCGATGCCGTAGCGCGCCTTGTTCAGGCAACCGAACGGGCCCTTCAACCCGTTCACGCCCGGCAACAGATTCGCCTCGGGAACGAACACACCGTCCATGACGATCTCGCCCGTGATGCTGGCGCGCAGGCTCATCTTGCCTTCGATCTTCGGCGCGGTGAGCCCTTTCATGCCTCGCTCGAGGATGAAGCCGTGGATCGATTCCTGGCCGCCGACCTTGCCGTCCGGGTCTTCGGATTTCGCCCAGACGACGAACACGTCGGACACGGGTGAATTCGTGATCCACATCTTGCTGCCGGTGAGCAGGTAGCCGCCGTCCACTGGCTTGGCGCGAGTCAGCATGCTGCCCGGGTCGGAGCCGTGGTTCGGTTCGGTCAGGCCGAAACAGCCTATCCACTCGCCGCTGGCGAGCTTGGGCAGGTACTTCTCGCGCTGCGCTTCGCTGCCGTAGGCGTGGATCGGGTGCATCACGAGCGAACTCTGCACGCTCATCGCGCTGCGGTAGCCGCTGTCGACGCGCTCGACTTCGCGCGCGACGAGGCCGTAGCTGACGTGGTTCACGCCCGGGCAGCCGTAGCCGTCGATGGTGGAGCCGAGCAGCCCGAGCGCGCCCATCTCGTTCATGATGCTGCGGTCGAAGGTTTCGTGACGCGCCGCCATGAGGATCCGCGTTTGCAGCTTTTCCTGGCAAAAATCTCGCGCCGCGTCGCGCACGGCGCGCTCGTCGTCGCTCAGTTGGTCGTCGAAACGAAACGCGTCGTCCCACTGAAATGCACTGGATCCTGCTGCCATGGTTTGTAAGCCGGTTGCTCGTGATGCGACTGATGATAAGTTGGACAATCCTTGTCTGTCCCTGAACGCTGGAGCTGTGAATGAATTCGACGATTGAAACCATCACCTTGGGCGGTGGCTGTTTCTGGTGCCTGGAAGCGGTTTATGAGCAGGTGCGCGGCGTCACTGCGGTGGAGTCCGGGTATTCCAACGGGCAGGTGAAGAACCCGTCGTACGACGAGGTGTGCGGCGGCCGAACCGGCCATGCCGAAGTGGTTCGTGTCAGTTTCGACACCCAGCAGGTGAGCCTGCGCCAGGTGCTCGAAATCTTCTACGTCGTGCACGACCCGACCACGCTGAACCGCCAGGGCAACGACAAGGGGACGCAGTACCGCTCCGGAATCTATTTCCGCAATGCCGAGCAGGAGCGCATCGCGCGTGAAGTGACGGCCGAAGCGAATGAGCACCATCGCGGCAAGATCGTCACCGAGATCGCCGCGGAGGCGAACTACTCGCGCGCCGAGGACGAGCACCAGCACTACTTTGCGAGCCATCCGAACCAGGGCTACTGCATGTTCGTCGTGTTTCCCAAGGTCGAAAAGTTTCGCCGGACGTTCAAGAGTCTGGCGTTGGCCGAGTAGGGGCTCACACCGGCGCCTACGGCGCGAGCCGCTCGCGCTTCCACGTGCCATCATCGAGCCAGTAGACCAGCCTGTCGTGCAGGCGCGACTTGCGCCCCTGCCAGAATTCCCAACGCTCCGGGGCGAGCCTGAAGCCACCCCAATGCGGCGGGCGCGGCGGGTTCAACAGGTACTGTGCGCTCACTTTGGCGGCGTTGGCGAGCAACACGGCGCGCGAGGAAATGACTTCGCTTTGCGGTGACGCCCACGCGCCGATGCGAGAGTCGAGGGGGCGGGTCTTGAAGTACGCGTCCGACTGGGCGGCGTCAGTGTGTTCGACGCGCCCCTCGACGCGCACCACGCGCTCCAACTCGACCCAGTGAAATTGCAGCGCCGCATACGGGTTCGCCTCGAGTTCGCGGCCCTTGCGGCTGCGGTAGTTGCTGAACCACACGAGGCCGCGCGCGTCGTGGCCTTTGAGCAAGACGATCCGCGTCGACGGCCTGCCGCCGGCGCCGCACGTGGCCAGCGTCATTGCGCTGGGTTCAGGAAGTCCCGCGTCGATGGCCTGTTGCAGCCACAGCTCGAATTGCGGCCGCGGGTCGTTGGCGGTGTCGGATTCGTCGAGTTCGGCGAGTTCGTAACTCTTGCGAAGCTCGGCAAGGCGCTGCGAGAGAGGTTCCATGGTCATTGCAGTATAGGCAGCTGAACCTGCGTCATCTGCAGCGATCGGCGTTCGTTCGGCTTGATAAATCGCAATGCGCGGCGATGCTTGGCGCACTTGCCGCGGGATTTGCGTAGGGGAAGGCCTTAGGTACACGTCCCAGTTCCTGAAACGGTGTTGGGCTTCCATGCTTGCCTTGTAGGAACGCATCGCCCCGACAGAGGGGCGTGCGTGCGCTCACGACTTGATTTTGGAGGATGAATGGCGGTTCGACCGGCAGTGATCGTCTTGGCGGCTGGCAAAGGCACGCGTTTCAAGCGTGCCGACCAGAAGCTGGAAGATCACAAGTTAGCGCAGGGCCTCGGGCCCTACAGCGTCCTGGGGACGACGCTGCGCCACGCCATTGCGAGCCAGTTGCCGGTGGTCGTCGTCGCGAGCGCGCCGCTCGCGGAATTGGCCCGGCGCAGCATCGCGTCGCGCGACGTGATCGTCTTGCCCGAAGTCGGAACGCCGGGCCACGAGTCGCTGGGCATGGGCTATTCGATCGCAATGGGCGTGATGGCGCGCGCCGACGCCGGCGGCTGGCTGATCCTGCCCGGTGACATGCCCCTGGTGCGCCCCTCCAGCATCATCGCTGTCGCGCGCGAACTCACACAACACGCTGTGGTGTGCGCGCAGTACAAGGGGCGGCGTGGCCACCCGGTGGGTTTTGCCGCCGAGCTCTATTCCGAGCTCGCCGTGCTGTCGGGCGACGACGGCGCGCGTCGTGTCGTGTCGCGTTACCCGGCGCTGGGGTTGGAACTCGACGACCCCGGCGTGCTCGTCGACATCGACACCGAAGACGATCTCGAGCAATTGCGCGGCTCGCTCGAAACCGCGCCGATGCCGCTGTCGGACTCGTAGGGCGCGCCTACCCGGCCAGCCCATTGCGCTGCGCCAGCGCAGCGAGGCGCTCGATTTCACGGTCGTGGATGCCGTTCGCCCTCAGCGCCGTGGCGGTTTCCAGCAAGTAGTCGAGCGTGCTGCCGTAGCGGCCACTGGCGCTGCGCAAGATTTGCAGCATGTGCGCGTCGCTGATCTTTCCCGTGTGGTTCGGGCTCGCGCGGCTCAGCGTGAACGCGAGCGCGAGCACCGGGCCTTGGGGCGTGCGGCAGCGCACCCACTCGGGGTCATAGACGCCGGTGGGCATTTCGCGGAACCAGAGCCGCTCCAGCTCGGCGTGCGCGTTGCGCTGCGCGACACGGTAAACGAAGCCGCGGCACGACCCGCCGGAGATCAAGGCAAACACGAGCCCCGGGCATTCGGGTGTGCCGCGGTTCACGCGCGAGGTCATCTGAAGCGCGCGGTGCCAGCCGTGCACGCGCGCGGCGCGGCGCTCGGTTGCGTCGAACTCAGGGCGCCAGATCAGCGAGGC
>JBEBHW010000216.1:0-6147 GCA_040081145.1 Burkholderiaceae bacterium | reverse complement strand
TTCCCCTTTCATAGGCTTGAGATTGACGACTTCAATCACCATCAATCTTGGCGCATCGTCGCCGTTGCCCGAAGGTGGGAAGTGCCTTCGCATTCCCGAGCGGACCCGCTCCGGCAAGGCACCCTGGCCGCCCAGAGCCCAGTACTATGTTGCCCTGGTCGGCCAGGGCGCCTCGCCTCCACGGGCGGCTCAGCTCACTCGTTGGGCGTCTACACCTCGGGCGCGTGGCACGGTACCGCTTTGTGGTACTATAGCCGAATGAAGCGTAGGCACCAACGCACGCTCGAGTTGCTCTTCGCACGCCCTACAAGCGGGAATATCCAGTGGCGCGATGTTAAGGCCCTGTTTGTCGAGCTTGGCGCCGACGTCTCGGAACGAGAGGGAAGTCGTGTCGCCGTTGTTCTGTTTGAAGAAGTTCGAGTCTTTCATCGGCCGCACCCTTCGCCCAATACAGACAAAGGAGCCGTGGCGAGCATCCGAAAGTGGTTGGAGCAGCATGGAGTCGAACCATGAACATCATGTCAGTGAACGGGTATCGCGCGAAGATTGAATACGACGAGGAGCTTGATCTCTTTCGCGGTGAAATTCTTGGGCTCAGCGGCGGTGCGGACTTCTACGGTAAGAACACCAAGGAGCTTCGAGCCGAATTCAAGAAGTCGCTCCAAGTTTTTCTTGAGGTGTGCAAGGAGAAGGGCATCGAGCCACGTCGCCACTTCTCCGGTAAATTCAATTTGCGCATTCCCCCCGAGCTGCACGAGAAACTAGCGATTGAGGCGCAGGCGCAAGGCAAGAGCATCAACACGCTGGCCCAAGAGGCGCTGCAAGAGCGGGTCGCCCACTGAGAAAGACGCCCGACCCTTCGTTCCAGCCGACGCGCTCCGGCCTGCGGCCTCCGCGCGCGGCTTACCTCTATCGTTAGGCGTCGCCCCGTCCGTCCGCGAGCCAGGTGATTGCAGACAGTTAAGAGAGTGCTATCATCCAGCCCGTGAACGGAACCCAGCGCAAAACCCTGGAGAGAGTGCTCACCGACCCAGTCAATGGGAACATCGAGTGGGCACGCATCGAGTCCATGCTCAAAGCCGCGGGCTGCAGAGTAGTTGAAGGTGCAGGCTCATCCGTCACGTTTGAGTTCAGTGGCCGGAAGATGACACTCCATCGGCCTCACCCAGGCAAGGAAGCGCTGCGCTACCGAGTCTCGGCCGTACGGGAGTTCATTGAACGAATGGGAATCAAGTCATGATCAATCTCATGTCCTACAAGGGCTACACGGCGAGCATGATCTTCGACGCGGAAGACAAGATCATTGTTGGGCGCGTCCAGGATGTTGACGACATCATTTCCTTCCACGGTGAATCGGTGTCGGAGTTTGAGTCAAACTTTCACGCTGCCATTGAAGACTATCTGGCCGCCTCCGAGGAACTCGGATCGGCTCCAGAAAAGCCGGCCAGTGGGAAAGTCATGTTGCGCATTGCGCCTGAGGTTCATGCCGCTGCGCTCAAGGCCGCCGCAAGGAGTGGGACTAGCCTCAATAAGTGGGCAGAAAGCGCCCTTGGCAAGGCGGCTCGGAAGTCCCCCGCACGTGCAACCGCGCGCAGTGCTGCCTAACCCCCTTGCAGGGACTTCCCGACAAGTCAAGCCGTTGTGAAGTCAGTTGCCTTTCCAAGCTGGTCGCCAGTCGATCTCGGTTTGGACGGTGGCTGCCTCTGCGGACGGGTCCGTTTCCGCACAACTCAAGCGCCGCTGCGGACGCTTGCGTGTCACTGCACGTTCTGCCAAAAGGTAACCGGGTCTTCCTACTTCGCTGAGTCCATGTTCCCGATGAACGCAGTGGTTTTCAACTCAGGAAAGCTGAGTAGCTACGAGCACCTCTCAGACGGAAGCAACAAGAAGGTCTACGTGCACTTTTGCCCAAACTGCGGAACGACTGTGTCGCTCACATTTGAACGCTGGCCGGTCATCAAAGCCATCTCCCGCGGTTGCTATGACGATCCAAACGCGGTCACTGTTTCAAGCCACATCTGGACGCGATCCGCGCAAACAGGCACGGCCCTTCCTGAGGGAGTTGACTGTTTCTCCAAAGCACGGATGACGCTCGATGGACAGGCGGAGCCGTCAAGCAAGCATGCCTCTCCAGTCATGGCGCGTCCCAACAGCGATGCCTAACTCATATCTCAAGCAGACGAGCTCCGCGTTGCACCGCCCACGCGCTGCTTACCTCATACGCTAGGGCGCACCACATCAACCGTTCCCGCAGTCGAATGTCAACGAGTACAGGCCAAGAGCAGCGCCGTTTTGGGCTTCAGTATTTGGAGGCCGCGACAGCCCTGCTTCAGCGCGTCAGGCGCGTCGATCACACTGCCGGCTTGCTTGAGGCGGCTGACCTCCAGTGGTGGTGGCGTACACCACGAAAAAGCGACAACCTGCCCCAGCTGTTCTGGTTTGATGATGATGGCCATCCCGAAGCAGCGGTTGTCATCACTGACTGGGGCGACGGGATCGCTCTCGACCCAATCGTCATGCCGGACGCGACTCCGGAATGGACGAGACATGTCCTCAAGTGTGGGCTTGCGCACGCAAGCGACTTGGGCTTCAAGGAAGTCGAGGTTGTCGTCGATCGCACGGACCAAGCAGCCCGCGACTTGCTAGTCAGGCACGGATTTGTCGTCAAGCCGAGCGAGAACCTGGATGTTGTCCTCGCATGGCTGCCAGCTGCCCACAGGACCGGGGTCGGCACACTCCCAAGAGGCTACCGCTTGTACACCCGAGCTGAAACGCGGCACCGTGCGCATCACATGATTCGTCGGAACGGGAACGAGTTGGAGGCACGCCTAGCGCAGACATCGCTGTACTCCGCAGACCTTGACTTGCTTCTTCTCGATGACCGAGGAGAAGTTGCAGCCTACGGTCTGTTCTGGTTCGACGCGGCAACATCTACGGGCCTCGTCGAGCCAATGCGTACAGAGGATTCGCATCAAAGGTGCGGCCTCGCCCGCCACATTCTTGCAACTGGCGTCGAACGTCTCGCGGCAGCGGGCGCCGAGAGCATCAAGGTCTGTTTCAGGCCAGCCAACGCTGCGGCAAGAGAGCTCTACTTGGGCGCCGGGTTCCGGCCGTGCAAGCAGACCATCATCCTCTCGCACACGGAGATAGGCGGTGCGGCCTAACCCATCGCGCGAGCCGACCCGCTACGGCAAGCAGCGTAAGCCCGGTGAACACCCGCTGTCCCACCGAGCCGGCTAAGCATTCGGTCGAGCCAACGCGCTCCGGCCTGGGGCTCGCCTCAAACTTTAGGCGTCGCATTCCGAGCATTGCCCCTGCGCGCACCAGTCCTGCGGCCTCCCCCTCCGGGCCACTATGCCGGAATCAAATACTCAGGTACGCTTCTACCAAGGTTGACTACGCGAGCTTGGAGGGAAATGGCATGAAGGTTCTGGCAATACGCTTCTGCACAGTCTCACCCGAGGCGAAGGCCTTGGCTGGGTTCCTTGGTGCCCTTGGCATACCCCAGATGGATCTCACAGGGATCCTGCCTACCCCGGAAGATGGTAGCTTCGCTGGTGCAATATTCACCGCGAGCGAGAGTTGGATTGAAGTCTGGCCCGAAGGACCTGGAATGTCGGCCGGTACCATGCTCCAGATCGTTGTAGACGATTCCGACGCCTTTGCTGCCTATGCCAAGTCAAACGGCCTGAGTCCCGAAGGACCGATGGATGCTCACGGAGAGCATATCTATTTCCTCAAGGCACCGGGTGGGCTTCAAGTAGCATTCCAATCCGCACTTGCGAAAGCCGACAACTAACCCATCGCTCAACCTGACCAGCCGGCAAGCCACCTCGGCCCGGTACTGGTCAGCCGCCTGTCACACCCGGTGGGAAGTGCCGCCTGACCGTTCGGGATGGGCAACCGATCGTCAACACGCTGAAGACCATGAAATGGCAAGAACGGGGAAAGCTGCCCGGTGTGACCCACCTCCCGCGCACGTTTCCCGGTGGCCAGCTACGACGTCTTCGGCCGACTGACCTCGCTGCCTTCCAGGCGTACCGCGCCATCCCCGAACTCGGCCGCTATCAAGGCTGGTCGCCCATGGAAGACGCTGAAGCCGCAGCGTTTCTCAATGAGATGAACGGTGCCCCTCTGTTCGCGCCCGGGGCGTGGGTCCAGCTCGCCATTGCCGAGCCGACAGGTCGGCTCATCGGAGACGTGGGCATATTCCTGGCGCAAGACGAGCTCGCCGCGGAAATCGGGTTCACGCTGGAGCCCAGTGCTCAAGGCCACGGCATTGCCACCGCCGCGGTCCGCGAGGCCATTCAACTCCTGTTTGCAGCCACACGGGCCAAGTGTGTCGTCGGCATCACAGACAGTCGCAACGCGCCGAGTATTCGCCTGCTCGCGCGCGTCGGCTTCCAGCACAAGGAAAATCGCACGCTCGTCTTTCGTGGCGAGCCTTGCACCGAGGAGGTCTATGCCCTCACCTGTGCACCCGAGGGATGCCAAGCATGACGTCGAATCAAACCCGGCACTTCGCACTCGCGTTGGCGTGCGTGTTCGCACTCGGCGCTCTGCCAGCGCTCTGCTTCGCCCAGACGAGTGAAGCCGAGCGAAACGCCGAGCTTTATCTGGAGTCGGTCGTGATCGCCAAGCGCGGGCCGCTCTGCGCAGCGCGGATCGGCGGTTTTGCGGAGAGGTTCGAGCCCGCGTTCGCGCATTGGCGCGCGCGAATGGCGCCCCGGCTGAACGCCGGTGAGGCGTTCCTGCGCGCCGCTGCGCACGCCGAAAAGGCGGACTTCGCCGAGCACGTCAGCAACGTCACCGACGCGCCGGCGCGTCGCTTGGGCAAGGCGTCGCAAAACATCCTGGAAACGAATTGCGAGATCTTGCTGCGCCGCATTGCTGCGCCGTAGGCAGTGTGTGCAATCGCCAGGGCCAGAATGACCCGGCGCGCCGCGCCGGCGGCCACCGGGAAGTCCCGGGCGTGGGCCCGGCACTTTCGCGCCAGAATCGAACCCCCTGAACTTGGAGGAGCACATGAAGCAATACGGCGCAGAGTTTCTCGGCACGTTCTGGCTCGTCTTGGGCGGCTGCGGCAGCGCGGTCCTCGCGGCGGCGTTTCCGCACGTGGGCATCGGCCTGCACGGCGTGTCGCTCGCGTTCGGCTTGACGGTGTTGACGATGGCGTTCGCGATCGGCCACATCTCGGGTTGCCACCTGAACCCGGCGGTGTCGATCGGTTTGTGGGCGGGCGGGCGCTTCTCCGCGGACAAGCTGCTGCCCTACATCGTCGCGCAAGTGGCCGGCGGCATCGTTGCGGGCGCAGTGCTCTACGTCATCGCGAGCGGCGCGCCGGGCTTCGACGTGTCCAAGGGCTTCGCCTCGAACGGCTATGGCGCGCATTCGCCGGGGGGCTATTCGCTGCTCGCGGCGCTCGTCACCGAAGTCGTGATGACGATGTTCTTCCTGCTCGTCATCCTCGGCTCGACCGACAAGCGCGCGCCCGCAGGCTTTGCGCCGATCGCGATCGGCCTTGGGCTCACGCTGATCCACCTGATCAGCATCCCGGTGACGAACACGTCGGTGAATCCGGCGCGCAGCACCGGCGTGGCCTTGTTTGTCGGCGACTGGGCGCTCGGACAGCTCTGGTTGTTCTGGGTCGCGCCGATCGTCGGGGCGCTGCTCGGGGCCGTGGTGTATCGGTACATCGCCCGCGAGGAAGGTTGACACGCGCACGCGTTGCAGTTCCCGGCGTGCGCCTCGCAGCGTTGCTGCTGCGAGGCCGCGCAATTTTCCCCTGGTCACACATAAGGAGTCGACATGAGCCTGTTCAGCGCAATTCTCGAAAAGTTGGGCCTTGGCAAGAAAGCCGAAGCGCCTGTCGAGTTTCCCGTTCCGTCCCCAACCGAGCCGGCCTCGACCGAGGTGCCGGTGGTGCCGATCTCGCAGGTCGACGTCGTCGCCAAGCTGACGGGCCTGGCCGCGGCGAATTCGCAAAAACTCAACTGGAAGGTCTCGATCGTCGACCTGCTCCAGACCGATCCGCGTGTCAAGCTCTCGAACGTCTCGCTCGTGCGCCTCTTCTCGCCTGAGCACGGGATCCGCGGCGACCAGGATGTCACGAACCTCCCCGACATGAAGGACGAGAAGTCCGGATTG
>JBEBHW010000215.1:0-6159 GCA_040081145.1 Burkholderiaceae bacterium | reverse complement strand
GTGCAGTCGGAGTCATCAGCGCGGCCGAATCGACGACCGCTTTGCCGCTGGGCAAGCCGATGCCTGAGGCGGCTATCGTGATGCCGGCGAGCGACGCGCAACCGGATTCGAAATTCGCGCCGATCAGGGCGCCCGGCGTCGAGCATCCTGCGAGCAAGGTCATTGCGCCGGCAGCTGCGCACAGCAAGTGTCGAGTCAAGGTGAATTCCCCTGGGGTTGAAGTTCGGGCCAATACAGTCGCAGCGGATTGTCGACGAGCAGCTTGCGCTGCAGCTGCGGCGTCGTCGCGATGTGCGGAATGAAGTCGACGAGCAGGCCGTCGTCGGGCATGTGATCTTTCAGGTTCGGGTGCGGCCAGTCGGTGCCCCAGAGCACGCGGTCGGGGAAGGTTTCGACGATGCGCCTGGCGAAGGGCACGACGTCGCGGTACGCCCCGTGAGGCAGACCCGGTTCGCCGTTCAATGCCTTCGGGCCGGTGACGCTCAAGCGTTCCGGACAGCTCACCTTGCTCCACACGTTGGCGTGCTCGCGCATGAACTTGACGAAGAGTTCGAATTCGGCGCCATTCACGCCTTTGCCGACGTCAGGGCGGCCCATGTGGTCGACGACCACGGTGGTGGGCAGCGCGCTGAAGAAGCTCCACAGTTCGGGCAGGTCGACGGCCTCGAAATAGATCACGACGTGCCAGCCGAGCGGCGCGATTCGCGAGGCGATTTCGAGCAGCTCGTCTTTGGGCGTGAAGTCCACGAGGCGCTTCACGAAGTTGAAGCGCACGCCACGCACGCCCGCCGTGTGCATGGTGTGCAGCTCTTCATCGGTGACGCTGCGCTTCACGGTGGCCACGCCGCGCGCCTTGCCGTTCGAGCTGGCGCACGCGTCGACCATGGCCCGGTTGTCGGCGCCGTGGCAAGTGGCTTGCACGATCACGTTGCGCGCAAAGCCGAGGTGGTCGCGCAGGGCGAAGAGCTGCGCCTTGCTCGCGTCGCACGGCGTGTATTTGCGCTCGGGCGCGTAGGGATACTCTGCGCCGGGGCCGAACACGTGGCAGTGCGCGTCGACGCTTCCCAGCGGCAACTTGAACGCCGGCTTGCTGGGGCCGGCGAACCAGTCGAGCCAGCCGGGAGTCTTGGTGAACTCGGCGGCGCTCACGGGTTGATTCACTTCGCCTGCAAGCGCTCGACCGCCGCCTGCACGGCGAGCCGATAACCCGCCACGCCCAGGCCGACGATGATTCCGGCGGCGATGTCCGACAGGTAGGAGTGGTGCCGGAACGCCTCGCGCGCGTGCACGTTCGTGATGTGCACTTCGATGAAGGGGATCGCGACGCCGGCGAGCGCATCGCGCAGCGCGATGCTGGTGTGCGTCAGCGCGCCGGCGTTGATGACGATGAAGTCCACGCCTTCGGCGCGCACCGCGTGGACGCGCTCGACCATCTCGCCCTCGTGATTGCTCTGGAAGCTGCTCAGTTGCGCGCCGAGCCTGTGCGCCTCGCGGCTGCACATCGCTTCGACTTCGGCGAGCGTCGTCGAGCCGTACTTGGCAGGCTCGCGCGTGCCCAGCAGGTTCAGGTTCGGGCCGTTGAGCAGCAGGATGTTCATCAAAGGTCTCTCAAGTCAATGTGGCTTCGCCACTTTACTTGACCCCCCGCGGGGGGCGGGCTGGGCGTGGCCCGGCCCTGGGGGCACTCAGTGGCGCAATGAGGCGTCGAAAATGTACTTCCACGCGCGCCGGGTCGGCCTGCCGGCCGGTAAACAGTTCGAATGCACCGATCGCCTGGCCCACCGCCATCGTGCCGCCGTCCAGCGTGGCGCAGCCGCGCGCACGTGCCGCTTTCAGCAGCGCGGTTTCGATCGGGAAGTACACGATTTCGGCGACCCACAGGTCGGGGCGGAGCAGGTCTTCGGGCAAGGGCAGGCCGGGAAATTTGTCCATGCCGGTGGGCGTGGCGTGGATCAGGCCGGTTGCGCCGCGCAGCGCGGCGGCGGGGTCGCTGCCGGCGCTGACGCGCGGCGCGCTCGACGTTCCCGATGCACTCGATGCACCCGACGCACCCGATGCAGCGCCTTGCGCCCGTGCCCCGGGGCCATGCTCGGCGTTCAGCCGCTGCGCAAGCTCGTGCGCACGCGCCTCTTCGCGGTCAACGATCACGAGCCGCGCCGCGCCCAACCGCAGCACCGCGTGCGCAATCGCCGAGCCTGCGCCGCCGGCGCCGAGCAGCACCACCTGGCTCAGGTCGGCGCCCGGCAAGGCACGGCGGAAGCCCCAGGCCCAGCCGGAACCGTCGGTGTTGTGGCCGATGAGTTTGCCGCCGCGGTTCACGATCGTATTCACCGCGCCGATCGCGCGCGCTTCTTCGGAAAGCTCGTCGAGCAGCGGAATCACCGCCTGCTTGCACGGGTAGGTGATGTTCAGCCCGGCAAAGCCCATCCAACGCGCAGCGGAAATCAGCGTCGGCAGCGCCGCGACGCCGGCGCCGCTGAGGTCGAGGTCGATCAACTGATAGTGCAGCTTCAATCCGTGCGCGCGCGCCTCTTCTTCCTGCATCGCCGGCGTGAGCGAGCGCTGGATTCCCGCACCGATCAGGCCCAGCAGCAGCTTGCGGTGCGCCGCTGCCGCCGGCTCGCGCATGCTGACTACTTGCGCACCTTGGCGAGTTCGGCCTGCATTTCCGCGACGGTGGTGCCGATCGCCGCGCCGTGCTTGTCGATGACGGGCTTGAGCTTGTCGCGCAGCTTGGCCTGTTCGGCGGGCGAGAACTCGGTGACCTGCATGCCGGCTTTCTTCAGCGCGTCCAGCGTGCCGCCCGCGGCTTCGCGCGAGACCTGGCGCTGGAACTTGCCCGCCTCGACAGCGGCGTCCTGCAGGATCTTCTTCTCGTCGGCGCTGAGCGCGTCCCAGACCTTCTTGCTGAAGATCAGCGATTGCGGGTTGTACTGGTGGTTCGTGATCGCGAGGTGCTTTTGCACTTCGGCGAACTTGTTCGCCAGGATCACGTTGAGCGGGTTCTCCTGGCCGTCGATGGCTTTTTGCTCGAGCGCGGCGTAGACCTCGGGAAACGCCATCGGCGTGGGGTTCGCGCCCAGCGCCTTGACCCAGTCGACGTTGATCGCGTTCGGAATCACGCGCAGCTTCAGGCCGGCGATGTCTTCGACCGTGTTGATCGGCTTGCGGCTGTTCGTGATGCTGCGAAAGCCGAGTTCGAAGTAGGCGAGGCCGACGATGCCCTTGTCCGCGAGCTTGGCGTGCATCTTCTGGCCGAACGGCCCGTCGACGACGGCGTCGGACTCCTGGCCGTTGGCGAACATGAACGGGAAGTCGTAGACCTCGAAGTCTTTCACTTGCGAGGCGAGGATGCCCGAGTTCAGCAACACGAATTCGATGGTTCCGCCTTGCAGCGCCGAGACGTTGGGCGCGTCGCCGCCGAGCGCCCCACCCGGGTACACGGTGACCTTGATCCTGCCGCCCGACTTGGCGCCAACGATGTCGGCGAACTTCTGCGCGCCTTGTTCGAGCGGATGCCCTTTGGGGTTTTGCAGCGCGAGCTTGAAGCTGCGCTCCTGCGCGTGCGCGGCGAAGAAGGGGAGCAGCGCGGCCAGCGCTGCAACGATGGCGCGACGGGGTAAACGAATCATGGGTTGTCTCCGGTTGATGGATTGGGGAAAGATGGGGTCATCCCGGCCTGCGCCGGGTTCCAGTGTGCGTGGATCCCGGCGTGCGCCGGGATGGCGACGCACAGAGGTCCAGGCGCGCGCTCAGCCATAGAACCACCTGGCGGGAACCATGACGAGCGCGGGGAACAGAACCATCAGGAACATGACGATGAACTCGGCAAGCATGAAGGGCAGCACGCCGCGCGTCACGTCGTCCATCTTCATGCGCCCGACGCCGGCCACCACATTGAGCACCGTGCCCACCGGCGGCGTGATCAGGCCGATCGAATTGTTGATGATGAACAGCACGCCGAAGTAGACCGGGTCGATTCCCGCGGCTTTGACCACCGGCATCAGCACGGGAGTGAGGATCAGGATGGTGGGCGTCATGTCCATCGCCGTACCCACCAGCATCACGAGCACCATGATCGCGATCAGCAGCAGCGTCGGATTGCCCATGAAGGGTTCGAGCAGCGCGATCACCTTGGCCGGCAGATCCGCCACCGTGATGAGCCACGCCGAGACGAGCGCCGCGGCGACGAGGAACATGACCACCGACGTGGTTTTCGCGGCGCTGACGAACACCGCGTACAACGCGCTGAGCTTCAGTTCGCGATAGACCACGGTCGCGACGAACAGGGCATACACCGCGGCGACCACCGCGGCCTCGGTGGGCGTGAACACGCCAAAGCGCAGACCGACGAGGATGATGACGGGCAGCAGCAACGCCCAGGTCGCTTGGCGCATGGTGCGCAGGATTTCCGCGACCGCCTTGCGCGGCGGCGGAACGATCACCTCCTTGCGCACCAGAATCATCCACGTCAGCCACAGCGCCGCACCGATCATCAGGCCCGGGAAGATGCCGGCAAGGAACAGCTTGGAGATCGACACGTTCGCGGTGACGCCGAAGATGACGAAGCCAATCGACGGCGGAATCACCGGGCCGATCACCCCCGACGCGGCGATCAGCCCGCCGGCGCGCGCCTTGTCGTGGCCGGCCTGGACCATCATCGGCAGCAGCAGCGCAGTGAGCGCGGCGGCGTCGGCCACTGCCGAGCCCGACAGCGCCGAGAGCAGGATCGCCGCGAGAATCGTCACATAGCCGAGGCCCCCTTTGATGTGGCCCACCAGCGCGAGCGCGAAGTCGACGATGCGCCGGCTCAAGCCGCCGACATTCATGATCTCGCCGGCGAGCATGAAGAACGGCACCGCGAGCAGGGGGAAGCTGTCGGCGCCGTTGATCAGGTTCTGCGCGAGGATCTGCGCGTCGAACAAGTTCAGGTGCCACATCAGCGCGACGCCGCTGGCGAGCAAGGCGTAGGCGATGGGGATGCCCAGCGCCATCGTGCCGAGCAGGGAGACCAGGAAGATCGCGACCGTCATCGCGGCGGACCCCCGTGCGTATCGATCGTCGGCGGCACGGCGGCGTGTTCACGCGCGAGTTCCGCTTGCAAGGTGTCAAGCTCGGCCGATTCTTCCGACTCCTTGACGGTCACGAGGTCTGCATCGCTGAGTTGGCCGGTGAGCGCGCGCCAGAGTTCGAGCAGCAGGAACACCCCGGAACACACGGCGAACACGACGCCGGCCGCGTAGACGATGGCCACCGGCGCCCCGCTGACCGGTGCGTCGACGTCCCAGTTGATTCGCGTCTGCGTCAGGCTGCCCGAGAACAGCAGCCCCGTGATGTAGAGCATCAACGCGTGTCCGGTGACGAGCGCGACTTTTTTGCCGGCGGCGGGAAGGCGCGAGACGAGCATGTCGCTGCCCAGGTGGCCGTGCTCCTTCAGCGCGACGATGGCGCCGAGGAAGGTGAGCCAGACGAACAACCAGCGCGACAGCTCCTCGCTCACCGTGATGCCCGAATTGAAGCCGTAGCGCAGCACCACATTGCCGAACACGAGCATCACCATGAGCGCCAGCGCGAGCGCCATCAGCGCGCTGAGCGCGCGGCAGAAAGCGTCGATGCGCTTGCCCACGATCCCATCGAGTATGTACGAGCTGGTTACTTTGAATGACCTGGGAAAACCCTGGGCATGCCCAGGGGCGGGCCGGCGATCACTTGCGGGCGAAGCGCACCACCATCTCGACGATGCTGTCGCGCCGCGCGACGATGGCCGCGGGCGAATCGAGGTCGCGCTTGAAGATGAGCGAGAAGGTGTGCTTGTTGGCAACGTTGAAGACGCTGAGCGCGCTGATCGACATGTGCAGGTCCACCGCGTCCAGTCCGGAGCGGAACACGCCTGCCGCCAGGCCGCGCTTGTAGACCTTGCGCACCGCGTCGATGGCTGGCACGTTGAGCTTGCGGATCGCCTTGCTCTGCGCGATGAACTCGCCGCGGTGCATGTTCTCGTTCATCACGAGGCGGATGAAGTCGGGGTTGGCGAGCTGGTAGTCGACCGTGAAGCCGACCAGGCGGCGCAACGCGTCCTCGGTCGGCGGATCCACCTCGCGAACCCGGTCGCGCACGCACGCGAACAGGGAGAACCGCGGCTCGGCGTGGGCGTCTCCG
>JBEBHW010000214.1:0-6187 GCA_040081145.1 Burkholderiaceae bacterium | reverse complement strand
GGGGCTGGGAGCCGGCCGCACGGTAGAGGCCGGGCGAGGCGCCGCGCCGGCCGCCCGCGCCCGCGCGTACTGCTGACGCGTTTCTTCGCGGATCTTTTGATTGTTGGCCGCACATTGAGCCAGCGCCTCATGCACGGGCACTGGGTAGCGGCGAATATTGAAGCGACGTGCCTGGCACGCGGCGCGCTCACGCAACCGGCAGGCCAGAATTGCGACCTGGTTGTTCAGGAATGGAGGTCTGACTTGGATAGGCCTGAACGGTGGCGACGCATCTCCCGTAAAAACCCTACAAATATTTTCCCGGGAAAACAAAGTACTTGACAGACAAATGTCCCACACGCAGACTGACGGGCGATTCGTGGGGCCACGCGGCCCGATTCTTTGGCCAACAGGAGATCCAGACATGAGCACTTCCGGCGCACGCGCTGCTGCCAAACCCCAAAACCCGCATTGCATTCAGGCCGTAGGCATCGGGCGCACTGGCGCGGCCCACATCGAAGCCTTGCTGCGCACCGGCGAAGTCGAAGACATGCTGGCGACGCCGGGAACGACGTTTGCCGCGTTGCTGATCGACATCGGCGACGACGACATCCAGGTTCCCAACGACTACGCAAGGTCGCTCAAGTCGCGGCTGCAAACGCGCGGTATTCCGGCGAACCGATTCCAGTACGAGTCGTTTTCGCTGTCGATTCCGGACAAGAACAGCTTCGCGCGTGACCTCGACGCGGTGCGCGAGCAGGTGAAGAAAGAAGGCGGGCGCGACCCCTGGAGCGCAATTCCCAAGGACATCGCGCTGCCCGCCGCGGGCCAGCATGTGCCGCGCTCGATCGCCAAGGCGATCTATTCGATCAACTACTACCTGGGCGACAAGAAGCTCGATGGTGCGTTGCAGCGATTCGCCGCGCACGTGAAGAAGGCCGAGCATCCCAGCACGGTGCTCATCGCCTTCGGGCTGGCCGGAGGCACCGGCAGCGGCATCGCGCTGGATCTGGCGCGGCACCTCTCGAACGCGAAGTTCAAGCACGAAGCGCAGGTCGTGGGCGTCGGGCAGCTCAGCCACAGCGGTGACGGCGAATACCACAACAATCTGACGCAGTACATGGCGATCGAAGACGTCGACCAGACCTTGCGCGCCGGTGCCGCCAATCCGTTCACGGGCGGCTTCTTCGTCGTCGCCTCCGAGCAAAGCTGGCAACGCCTGTCTGCGTACACGTCGACGGGCCTGAAGGAAGTGAGGCAGCGCTTCAAGCAGATGGTGACGAACCGCTTTGTCGCGGACTCGTTCATGCGCTTTGCCGCGAGCGACGGCTGCCAGCACCTGGTTCGCACGCTCGGGCGCAGTGGCGGCAAGTGCACGCTGTTCGACGTGGCGAAGCTGTCGCACCCGGGTGTGCAGGTGTTGCCCGGCGAAGCGGGATCGAAGTGGGATGCGGTGCTGCAGCAGTGGATCGGCTTCACGCCGAAGTACTCGGGTCTGAGCGACAAGTTCAAGACCGACTACGCCGAAGTCCACATCCACGCCGCCCGCGACATGCAGGCCGACATGCTCGACGCCGGGTTCAAGGAAGTGATTGCCGCGCACTACCTGAAGGGCGGCGCCGCGACGTGCCACACCTACCGCAACGAGTTCTTCGACGAACTCACGGCGTACGGCAACGTCATCCTTCCCGGCGCCGGGAAAGACGACCTGGCTGCGTATCAGGAGTGCAAGTCCAACTTCGACAAGCTCGATGCGGGGCGAAAGGCGCTCGAGTCGGCCTGATCAGCGTTTGATGCCATGGGCGGCTTCGACGAGCCGCCCGAACTTCACTGCAATCGCCGCCGACTGATCGGCTGATATGCGGTGGAGCGTCGCTATGCGGCCTTGCTCCGCACGATCCGACGCGCGCTTCGGTGGCCCGCTGCAACAGCGGGCACACTCACGGCTTTTTCCGCGACTCGCATGGCTTGCGCGATCGCCGCGTCGGCCATCGGAATCGCGCAAAAGCGCATCACGATGTCCAGCGCCACCACCAGGCCCGCGTGTTCGGGCTTGCCGCGATAGGTCGACTCTTGCTGACTGAGCGCGACCCGAATCATTTCGGCGGTGCCGAGTTCGATGCGATTGCTCATCACGCTTCCCCCGCGGCCTTTGGGTCCCTTGTGGGGCACCATTGAAAGGGTGTTCCGAACAGCACGAGGCCACATGTCGTGTTGCGACAGCGGGATCGTGCAGCAGAACCGGTCGGGGTGACGTAGGAGAAGAGCGCGATCGAGCAGCCAATTCATCGGCAAGTGGTCAATCTCGTTGCGACCGTGATTTTTTCGCGACCGTACCCACCAGCACCGAGGCACCCGGTGCGGGCTCGATGAGCGGTGCCTAGATCTTTTGCCAGTCGCCCGCCTGCTCGAATGCGTAGGCGGCGCGGTAGATCGTCGCTTCTTCGTAGCGCCGGCCCACGAGCATCATTCCCACCGGCAGGCCTTCGACCAGGCCGCAAGGAATGCTCATCGCCGGGTGACCGGTGCTGTCGAACGGGCAGGTGTTCGACAGCATTTCCAGCGAGCGCGCGATCTGCTCTTCGACCGCTGCACCGGGCGCGGGAAGCTTGCTCGCCGTGATCGGCAGCGTGGGCATGAGCAACAGATCGAAGTCCTTGAATACGTTGTCGTAGGCCTGTGTGAGCTGGCGCGTCAGGTTCTGCCCTTTGGCGTAGAAGTGGCCGCGGTAGTGCTTGATGAAGTACTCGCCCAGAATCATCGTGATCTTCAGCGACTCGGACAGTTCGTCGGCGCGCGCCTTCCAGCCGGCGTGCCAGTCGACCATGCTCGTGACGTACAGGCCCTTCCAGTTGAAGCCGTGCCCGTTGTCCTTCATCATCTGCTGGGTCGCTCCCTCGGCGGCGACCGTCAGCCAGATGGCCGGCCCGACGCGGTGCATCGGAACCGACACCTCGGCAAGCTTCGCCCCCAGTTGCGTAAAGCGCTCCGCGGCCTTGCGCACTTTGGAGTCCAGCGCGGGCATCGAATTGGGCCAGCCGAAGCCCTCCGTCACGATGCCGATGCGCAAGCCTTTGACGCCGCCCTTCATCAGCTCGCTGTAGGGTTGCGATTCGCGCCCTGCGTGTTGCCGCGGGTCCAGCCCGTCGGGCCCGGCCATGACCTCGAGCATCAGCGCGTTGTCGCTCACGCTGCTCGTCATCGGGCCCGTGTGGTCGATCGTCAATTCGATCGGCATGATGCCGGTGTACGGCACCAGGCCGTGCGATGCCTTCATCGCATAGATGCCACAGAACGACGCCGGAATGCGCACCGAGCCGCCCTGATCGCCGCCGATCGCCAGATCCACTTCACCTGCCGCAACGAGGGCGGCGCTGCCCGACGAAGAACCCCCGGCCGAGTAACCCATGCGCCGCGGGTTGTGCACCGGGCCGGTGGAGGCGGTGTGTGAGCCGCCGGAGAAGCAGAAATACTCGCACACCGCCTTGCCGGCGATCGTCGCGCCCGCGTCGAGCAGGCGCGCGACGACGGTGGCGTCGACATTGGGCACGTAGCCTTCGAGCGTCGACGCGCCGTTCATCATCGGCACGCCGGCGACGCACACGTTGTCCTTGACGGCGACCGTCTTGCCCGCGAGCTTTCCCGACGGCGCGCCCTTGATCGTCGTCTTCACGTACCAGGCGCCGTACTTGTTTTCGTCGGCCCCGGGCCGATAGCCGGGCGTGCGCGGATATTTCACCGCCGGCAGATAGTCGGGCAGCGAATCGATCAGGTCATACGCGTCGAAATTGGGCTGCAGCAGCTGCAGGTAGGTGCTCGCATGCTGATCGGACAAATGAATTCCCAGGCTGCGCGCAATATCTTGCAGCTGGTCGAGTGTGGGGCGCTTGACGGCCATGGTGTACTCCCGCGAGGTTGGTTGATGAGGCGCAGGCCAGTGTCCAAGGCCTGCTGGCGTGCGTCAAGCACGAAGTTTCCAGGGAAACTACCAGTCACGTTCTCAGAGCTGCGCAATGACGCTGAACAGGTGGCCGTCGGCGCGTGCAAGGTACATCGGCGGCACAGTGCAGGTCACGTCGCGGTTCGCTCCGACGCGGGCGCTGGTATAGACCAAGGGGCGGGTACTGCGCCGCCGCTGCTCGCGCCGCGCCGCCGCCTGGTCGTCGAGCAGTGCGGCAAGGAAGTGCACCCCTTCGTAGACTGACTCGCCAATCGAATTCAGCGTCGGTGCACGCTCGCCGAAATAGCTGTGGTAACGCTCCTTGAAGGCGCCGTTGGCGTCGGTATCGAGCGCGCCGAAATAGCCAAGCGCCACGTGCAGGTCTTCCGTGCCTCGTGCGCCGATGGCGAGCAACTGGTTTTCTTCGATTGCGCAGGACAACCTCAGCACGTCGCGGTGCAAACCCGCGTGCGCGAACGCGCGGTTGAACTCGATCGCGTCCTGCCCGACGATTGAGACCAGAACCGCGTCGCAATGCGACGTACGGATACGGTCGAAAGCCTGGCTGAAGTCATCGGCGCCGAAGGGAACGAACATTTCCGCGACAACCTCGCCGTTGGACTGGGCGATACATTGACGTGCGACGGCGTGCGAAACGCGCGGCCAGACGTAGTCGTTTCCAAGCAGCATCCAGCGCCTGCATCGGCGGTGCGCGGCGAGCCAGGCGATCGACGGCTGCAACTGGCGCGGCGCCGTTTCGCCGATGGCGAACAGGCCGGGCGTGAAATCCCCGCCCTCGTAGAGGCAGGGATAGACATAGGGCAGGCGGCCGCCCACGGCCGCCGAGATGCGCTGGCGCACCGAGCTCAAGTGCATTCCCACCAAAGCGTCAACCTCGCCGTCGTCGACCAGGTCGCACAGCGCATCGCCGATGTCGGTGGCCGCGTCCGACGCGTCCAGCAACAGCAACTCGCAGGGGCGGTCAAGAATGCCGCGCTGCGCGTTCAGTTCGGCGGCCGCCAATTCGCCCGCGGCAATGCACGACGGTCCCCAGATGCCCTCGACGCCGTGCATGGGCACGCAGAGCGCCACGCGCAGAGTGGGTCCCGGGCGCACTTCCGGCACGAACGAGACCGTTCGAGGCGGGCGCGGGGAGCGCCCCCCAGGCCGCCGATCGCGCGAAGAAAGAGTCGCTGATGTGGGCTGCATAAGGCCTCCGGCATTCACGCCGGCGCGGCTTGGACTGATCCAAACCACACCGGATTGCACCGTAATTTTCCACGGCAAAGGATTGACCCTAGAATTCGCGGCGACAATCCATTCTGCTCCTGCGACCTATGGCCGAACAAGACCTTTCCCAGTACCTGGCTTTCCTCCTTGCGTCGGCGAACCGCCAGATGCGCAGCGGTTTGACGAGCTCGCTCGACGACCAAGACTGTACGGAGGAGCACTGGCGTATCCTTCATGTGCTCTCCGACGAGAAAGGGCTCTCGATGGGCGAGCTCGCCGAACGGGTGCTGATGAACGGCCCGGCCCTGACGAAAAACATCGACAAGCTCGTCAGCCGTGGCTTGGTGCAGCGCGCAGCGGACGCACAGGACAGCCGCAAGGTGCTCGTGTACATCAGCAATCGTGGGCTGAAGACCGTCAGCCGGCTGAAGCGCCAGGTGAACGCGCACCATGACAGCATCGAGGTCGCATTCGGCACGCGCCGCACGAACCAGCTGAAGAAGTTGCTCGAGAGTTTCATCAATCAGTCGCAGCCGTCTTGAATCGTCCTTGCTACGTATGCATGATGCGCGCCGGGTCGGGCGTGAGCAACAGGCGCGGGACGCGTTCGCCGCGAATCACGTGCCGGGTCAGGATCTCGTCGATATCCGCCTCGGACTCGTAGCGGTACCAAATCCCTTCCGGATAGATCACCATCGCCGGGCCGTACTCGCACATGTTGAGGCAGCCGGACAGGTTGATTCGAATCCGCCGCTGCGCCGCCTTCACCATGCTCAGGCGGCACATGTAGTCGGCCAGGCGCAGCGAGTCTTTGCTCGCGCAGCAGCCCCTGCGGTGCGTTTCGGGCCGCTGGTTGACGCAGCAGAAAGCGTGCACCTCGTACACCGGTTCGGGGTCGTCAGGGAGTCTGCGCATCGGGGCTTCCTGCTCGGATTCAAACGCTTGCCGCAGCGGCACCGGAGACGGGTCGGCACTGCTCATCTGCGCACATGCGTGCGCCGACAATGCGCACCATGACGCCTCTGGAGTCGCTGCGCG
>JBEBHW010000213.1:0-6192 GCA_040081145.1 Burkholderiaceae bacterium | reverse complement strand
CGCACCCGACGCGCGCAGCGCGGCACGACGCTGCTCGAGGGCCTGGTCGCATTCCTCGTGCTGTCGCTCGGCATGCTCAGCGTCGTGCGCGTGCAAACCCAGATGCGCCTGAACACCGACGTCGCGCGGCAGCGCTCCGAAGCGGTCCGCATCGCCCAGGAAGACATCGAACGGCTGCGCGCGTTTTCCGTGATCGCGGTGCGCACCGGGGCCACTGCGTTTGCGAGTGTGGCGAGCGCGACGCGGCAGGTGAATTCGGACACTGGCCAACCGAGCAACACGAGTTATTCGCTGACACGCGAAATCACGGCGGGCGACACTTCCTTGTCGAAAAACGCACGCATCAGCGTCGCCTGGGACGACCGAACCGGCGCGCGCCAGCAAGTCGCCCTGAGCACCCTGATTGCGGGTCACGACCCCGCCTACGCGGGCGCCCTGCAACTGCACGCCAAGGCCCCGCCGTTGCGAGCTGTGCACGCGCGCTCGGCCTGGATCCCACTGCAGGCGAAGGACCTCGGGCAAGGCCACAGCGCGTTCAAGCCGATCGCGAGCGGCACCGAAGTGCTCGTCTACGACAACACCAGCGGCAACGTCACGGCACGTTGCAGCGGCGTTGACGCCACGTTGAGCAACGCCAATTTGAGCGCTGCCGCGCTTGGCACGTGCGAAGCCTTGCAGGCCTATTCACTGAGCGGCGTCGTGCGCTTTTCCGGCGCAACGCCACCCGAACCCGCTGCGGCGAACGACGTTCCGCTCGAGCTTTCGATCGCGATCACGACGAGCGACGCGGCAACCCCACCCGTGTGCCGCAGCGAGGCGCGCAAATCGGTGCGCTACACGCTCGGCGGGGCAACGCGTACCGAAGCGGTTCCGATCGGCGCGCTTCCCGCGACCTTGGGATTGGGCAGTTGGGTGGAGACCGGGGAGCGCTTCGTCGCCTACCACTGCGTCGTGGTTCCGGCCGTGCCCGGCGGGGCGTGGTCTGGCCGCGCCGGCGTTGCCCCCACCGGGTGGACCTTGGGTGCGGGTGCGGGCGACTACCGCGTCTGCCGGTTCTCCGCCGACGTGGACGGCAGCGGCGCGATCGACAACAATCTGGAGCACCCCGACAGCTACAGCGCTTTGCGTTCATCGCTGACGCAGCAAAATTTTCTGGTGATCAAAGGCACCCAGTCTTGCCCCACAGCGCCAGCCGGCACCGCCGGCACCAGCCCGCTCTTTGCCGACCTGAGCACCGCACCGCATCAGCCCTGATCTACAGTTTTCAATGCCCCCCGCCGACCTCGCGCGCGAGCCCATGCTCGAAGCCCTCGAGCTGGCCGCTCAGGCGATCGGCCGCAGCGACCCGAATCCGCGCGTCGGCTGCGTCATCTGTGCGCACGACGGCCGCGTCATCGGTCGCGGCTCGACGCAGGCCGCAGGCCAGGCGCACGCCGAAGTGATGGCGCTGCGCGACGCGCAGGTGCGCGGCGAGTCTGTCGGCGGAGCTACCGTCCATGTAACCTTGGAGCCCTGCTCGCACCACGGCCGCACGCCGCCGTGTTGCGACGCCCTGATCGCCGCCGGCGTGGCACGTGTCGAGTTCGCCGTGCAAGACCCGAATCCGCAAGTCAGCGGCGAAGGCGAACGCCGGCTGCGCGCCGCGGGAATCGCGGTGCAGGTGGCGAAGCGGCACGAACCCGCCGCGGTTGAGCTCAACATCGGGTTTTTCTCGCGCATGCAGCGCGGCCGGCCCTGGGTGCGCTTGAAGGCGGCAGTCACGCTGGACGGCCGCACGGCCCTGCCTAACGGCACAAGCCAGTGGATCACGGGCGACCCGGCGCGCGAGGACGGTCATCGCTACCGCAAGCGCGCGGGTGCGGTATTGACGGGCGTGGGCACCGTGCTCGACGACGACCCGCGCCTGGACGTGCGCCATGTGCAGACCGAACTCCAGCCGCGCCGCGTGATCGTCGATTCGCGCCTGGATACGCCTCTGACGGCACGAATCCTGAAGCCCCCGGGCTCTGCGCTCGTCTATGCAGCGCAGGCCGATGCGCAGCGCATTGCCGCCTTGCGCGCGATCGGCGTCGATGTGCAGCTCGCTCCCGGCGCGGGCGGCAAGGTCGACTTGGCCGCAATGCTCGACGACCTGGCGCGCCGCGACGTCAACGAATTGCACGTCGAAGCCGGGCACAAACTCAACGGATCGTTCGTGCGTGAGGGCCTTGTCGATGAATTCCTCATCTACATGGCGCCGAAGTTGTTCGGCCAGGGTCGCGAACTCGCCGCGTTCGGGCCGCTCGAGAGCATCCAAGCCGGGCCCTCGTTGCGCCTCGTGAACGTCGTGCAAATCGGCGAAGACCTGAGAATCGTGGCGCGGCGCGTTGCACCTGGTCTGTCCTGACTCGGCACGCCTGATCGATCGGCTCGCCTGCGACAATCGAGCCATGTTCACCGGAATCGTCGGCGGCATCGGCCGCATCGTGAAGACCCAGGCGCTCGGCCCAGGCGCATCGCATGGTCTGCGCGTCGAAGTGCAGGCCCCGCCGGGAATGCTCGACGATGTCGTTCAGGGCGACAGCATCGCGATCAATGGCGCGTGCATGACAGTCACCGAGCTTGACATGGCGGCGCAGCGCTTTCACATCGACGTTTCAGCGGAGAGCCTGGACAAGACCGTCGGCCTGGCGAGCCCCGGCCCGGTGAACCTCGAAAAAGCCTTGCGCGCCAATGACAGGTTGGGCGGCCACCTGGTGAGCGGGCATGTCGACGGCGTGGGCGTGGTGCGCGCATTCACGGCAAGCGGCGAGTCCCGCACGCTGCGGGTTTGGGCGGCGGCGTCGCTCGCGCGCTTTCTCGCGGTCAAGGGTTCGATCACGGTGAACGGCGTGAGCCTCACCGTGAACCGCGTCGCCGACTTTCATGAGCGCCCCCAGGCCGGCGACATACGTCGTCCGCCCCCCGAGGGGGACAAGGCAACTTGGGGCGGCCCGGCGTTGCCTTGCGCCGGCTGCGAGTTCGAAATCAATCTGATTCCGCACACACTCCAAGCGACGACGCTTGGCGCGCTGCAGCCGGGGCAGCGGATCAATCTGGAGATCGACCTGATCGCACGCTACGTCGAACGCATGCTGAGCAGCGCGCAGAGCCTGGGCTGAGAGGCCGCGCCCCTGGGGCGACGCAGGCGCCACCTACAATTCGCCGATGTCCATCTGCTCGGTTCCCGAACTCGTCAGCGAACTCAGCGAGGGCCGCATGGTGATCCTCGTCGACGAAGAGGATCGCGAAAACGAAGGCGACTTGGTGCTCGCCGCGGACCACGTGAGCCCCGCGGCGATCAATTTCATGGCGCGTTTCGGGCGCGGCCTGATTTGCCTGACGCTGACGCGCGAACGCTGCGAGCGCCTGCGCCTGGCGCCGATGACGAACCGCAACGGCACGCGCCACGCGACCGCGTTCACGGTGTCGATCGAAGCCGCGCAAGGCGTGACGACGGGCATTTCGGCGGCGGACCGGGCGCGCACCGTGCAGGCCGCGGTGGCGCGCGACGCCCAGTCGAGCGACCTGGTGCAGCCGGGCCACATCTTTCCGCTGCAAGCGCAGGACGGCGGCGTCTTGATGCGCGCCGGCCACACCGAAGCCGGCTGCGACCTCGCGGCGATGGCTGGCTTGAGCCCCGCTGCCGTGATCTGCGAGATCATGAATGACGACGGCACGATGGCGCGGCTGCCCGACCTGTTGCGCTTTGCCGCGGAGCACGGCCTCAAGGTCGGCACGATCGCGAGCCTCATCGAACACCGCAGCCGAAATGAATCGCTGATTGCGCGCGTCGCGCAGCGACCTCTGCACACCGACCAAGGCGAATTCGCGTGTACCGAGTTCCACGATCGCAGCGGCGGCAAGCATCTCGCACTGACGCAAGGGCACTGGTCGCGCGCCGACGAAGTGCTGGTGCGCGTGCACGAACCGTTCTGCGTGATGGACCTGCTCGACACCCAGGCGCGCGGCCACTCCTGGACGCTGCACAAGGCGCTTGAACAGCTGCACGCAGCGCCGCGCGGTGCCGCCGTGCTGCTCAATTGCGCGAGCAGTCCGCGCGGCGACGCGAGCCTGCTCGACGCGTTGGAACCCGCATCAGCGAAGGGCCGCGCACAGCTCGACTTGCGCACCTACGGCATCGGCGCACAAATCCTTCGCGAGCTCGGCATCGGCAAGATGAAACTCCTGGGCAGCCCGCGGCGCATGCCGAGCATGGCCGGTTACGGGCTCGAGGTGACGGGTTTCGTCGCCAGCGCCGACTGATATCGACCCGACCCACTTTCAACAAGCAGGCTAAAGAGCGAATCATGCAAGGCGCAGACAAAGAGACCCCGGCCGTCCTCAACGGACTCGATTTACGCATCGGCATCGCGCAGGCGCGCTTCAATCAACCCCTCACCGACCGCCTCGCCCAGGTCTGCAAGGCCGAACTGCTCGCGGTCGGCGTGGAAGACCGGCACATCCGCCACGTCCTGGTGCCCGGTGCGCTCGAATTGCCGGTGGCGCTGGCGGCGCTCGCCCAGACCGACGATTTCGACGTCTTGATCGCGCTTGGCTGTGTGATCCGCGGCGAGACCTACCACTTCGAACTCGTCGCCGAGCAAAGCGCTGCCGGCGTGATGCGCGTCGCGCTGGACCACGACTTGCCGATTGCGAACGCGATCCTGACCGTCGAGAGCGAAGCCCAGGCCTGGGCGCGCGTCGAAGAGAAGGGCCGCGACGCGGCACGCGTCGCCGTCGAGATGGCGAACCTGATGGAAGACTTGCGCTGATGGACCCCCTCAGGCCGGCGCCGCAAGCCGACAGCGCAGCCGCTGTGCCCGAGGTGCGCCGGCGCGCCGTGCCCAAGTCGGCACGGCGCCGTGCGCGCGAAGCGGCGATGCAGGGCCTTTACGAGTGGCTCGTCGCAGCCACGCCGGTCGACGCCATCGAGGCCCACATGCGCGAGCTCGATGGTTTTGCCAAGTGCGACCTGGCGCACTTCGACGCACTGCTCAAAGGCTGCATCGCGCAGGCCACGGCGATCGACTCGACTCTGGCGCAGCACCTGGACCGCGCCGTGACGCGACTGTCGCCGGTGGAGCACGCGGTGTTGATGATCGGCACCTTTGAATTGCAGAGCTGTCCGGAGATTCCTTACCGCGTCGCGATCAACGAGGCGGTTGAACTCGCCAAGAGCTTTGGCGGGACGGACGGCCACAAGTATGTCAACGGTGTGCTGGACAAGGCCGCGGCTGCGCTGCGGCCTGCCGAAGTCCAAGCTTCACGCGACCGCGCGCGCTGAGAGCGACGCCCGCGCCCTCGCGGACACTCGAGAATCCTGACGCAGCGTTGATGCAGCGCTGCGCTGTATCGCCTCGTCCACCCAGGCCGTCGCCGCCTAACCGGTTGCTGACGCTGCGCGGTGCCGGGATGGCGCTGCAACGGGCCGGACCATGCATCGATTTGTTTTTCATCGTTACGTATGGCACAAAGTGTGTGGTTTTGTGCACGAGCCATGGGCCGAGGTGAACTAAAGTTGCGCCGTGATCGATTTCGGCGCCCCCACCGTTCCCGCCAGGTACCCGAACGAATCGGAACCACGTCATCAAGACGCGGGCGAGTCCGGGCCGCAGGTCTGGGCTGACTCGGGCCTGGGCCTGCCCAAGGGGCCGGCCGCCGCCTTCGCGACGAACCCGGCTGCGCAGTCGGAAGAACAGATGCCCACGATCGGGCACATCGGCAGGTACGCGCTCAAGTACCGCATTGGCGAAGGTGGCCTGGGCACCGTCTACGCCGCGCACGACCCGCTGCTGTCACGCCTGATCGCGATCAAGACGCTGAATCTGGAACTCTCGGCGGAGGAGCGCGAGTCGTTCAACGCGCTGTTCCTCAACGAAGCGCGCGCCGCCGCGGGCCTGAGCCACCCGCACATCGTGACCGTCTTCGACGCTGGGACCAGCGACAACAGCGCCTACATCGCGATGGAGCTGCTGAAGGGCCGCGATCTGCGCCAGCTGCGCCAGGACGGCTGGCGCCCGACGCCCGAGCAGGCCGCGCTGATCGTGCGCCGCATTGCCGACGCGCTGGCCTACGCGCACAGCAAAGGCGTCGTGCACCGCGACGTGAAGCCGGCGAACATTTTCATGGTGGGCCGAACCCAGCCGCGCATGCTCGACTTCGGCATTGCCC
>JBEBHW010000212.1:0-6202 GCA_040081145.1 Burkholderiaceae bacterium | reverse complement strand
GTCCAGCACCGACACGCGTGCGCCCATGCCCACCGCCATCTGCAAGGCGTTCGTGCCGACCACGCCGCCGCCGAGAATCACCACCTGCGCCGGCGCCACCCCCGGCACGCCGCCCAGCAACACGCCCAGCCCGCCCTTGCTGCGCTCGAGGTGCGCGGCGCCGGCCTGAATCGCCATGCGGCCGGCGACTTCGCTCATCGGCGCGAGCAAGGGCAGCCCGCCGCCCGGCCCGGTGATGGTTTCGTAGGCGATGCAGACGGCGCCCGACTTGACGAGCGCCGTGGTCTGCTCGGGGTCGGGTGCGAGGTGCAGATACGTGTAGAGGATCTGGCCGTCGCGCAGCCACGCGTATTCCTGCGGCTGCGGCTCCTTGACCTTGACGATCATCTCGGCGGCTGCGTACACGCCAGCGGCGGTGTCGACGAGGGTCGCGCCGGCCGCCGTGTATTGCGCATCGTCCAGGCCGATCTCGGCGCCGGCGCCGGCCTGCACGAGCACGCTGTGGCCGCGGCTCGAGAGTTCGCGCACGCTGGCCGGCGTGAGGCCGACGCGGTATTCGTGGTTCTTGATCTCCTTGGGGCAACCGATGCGCATTGTTCTTCTCCTGGGAAGGGGATGGGCCACGCAGGGCAGGGCAGGGCGTCGCGGTGTACCGTCAAAGGTATCGACGAGTTTGCCGTAGCGCCTGCCCTTGCCGTGCAGCTTATCCCGCACGAATCCGAGAGGTTCGATCGGGCCCGCGCGGCGCCTTGATTCCGCGCAAACGAGAGCGACCCCGGAGGGCTGGGCGATTATGCAGCGGCATGCTGCGCGTCGCGCGTTGCGCGGGCAGACGGTGTGCGGCTTCGCCGCCCACGTGGCGTTCTTGTTCCAGGTCCCATCTTGGACAACGTGCCGAGCATTTGGCACAGCGCCGCCATGCGCGAAGGGTGGTGGGCGAGAATGCCGGACCGGGCGCGCCATGTACTACGGCGAGAAATTCAACGCAATCACGCATCTCGGAGGCGCCGTGCTGGCGCTTGCCGGCGCGGTGCTGCTCGTCGTGTTCGCTGCGCTGCAGGGCGACGTGTGGAAAGTGGTCAGCGTATCGATCTACGGCTTCACGCTGGTGTCGCTCTACAGCTTGTCCACGCTTTATCACAGCTTGCGCGGGCACGCCAAGTCCGTGCTGCAAAAGCTCGATCACCAGAGCATCTACCTGCTCATCGCCGGAAGCTATACGCCGTTCTGCCTGGTCACGCTGCGCGGGGCTTGGGGCTGGTCGCTGTTCGGCGTGGTGTGGGGCCTGGCCTTGCTCGGCGGCTTGCAGGAGTTCTGGAGCAACAAGGCGCGCATCCTGTCGGTGGTGATCTATGTCGTGATGGGCTGGGTCGTGGTGGTCGCCCTCGTGCCGCTCTATCGCGCCTTGGGATCGGCCGGCTTTGCCTGGCTCGTTGCGGGGGGCTTGTTCTACACCCTGGGTATCGTCTTCTACGCGATCGACGAGCGGGTGTCCTGGGCGCATGGCGTCTGGCATTTGTTCGTGCTGGCCGGCAGCGCGGCGCATTTTGTGGCGATCTTTCGCCACGTGCTCTAGGCGCCGCGCACGCCGACTTGATCGACCACAAGAAAAACTGGAGCGTGTGCTGCTTTGCGCAACGCGTTGCCGCAGGCCTGGCGCGCGCACACGCTACGATGCGCCGGTGCGCGGGCGTTTGCCCGACTGCGCTCCCCCAACCCCATGGACCCCACTGACCGCCGTCTGTTGCTGTTGCGTCGCCTTGCCGGCGTGTGTGCGGCGCTGGTGCTGGCCGTCACCTCGCTCAGCGCCTTCATGCGCCTGAGCCACGCCGGCCTGGGCTGCACCGATTGGCCTCAGTGTTATGGCCAACGGTTGCGCCAGCTGCAGCAGGGCGTTCCGGCCAGCGCCGACGAGCAGAGCGCGACGACGGTGGCGCGCGTCTTGCACCGCGTGTTCGCGACCGCTGCGCTGTTCCTCGTCGTCAGCATGGTGCTGGTGTGCCTGGGCACGCGGCCGGTGCTGCGCAGCGAGGCGGCGATGGCGCTCGCGCTGCTCGGTCTGGCGCTGTTCCTCGCCGTGCTGGGGCGGTGGAGCAGCGGCGCACGCGTGCCTGCGGTTGCACTGGGCAATCTCCTGGGGGGCTTTGCCATGCTCGCGCTGAGCACGCGGCTCGCCGTGGCTGGAGTGCCCGTCGAAGCGCTGCGCTTGCGCGTCTGGGTCGGCGCCGCGATGTTCCTGCTGCTGGCCCAAATTGCGCTCGGCGGGCTGGTCAGCGCGTCGTATGCGGGGCTCAGCTGCAACGCCTGGAGCGAATGTCTGGCGGCCGCGCGCGACGTCGACTGGGACACCTTGAACCCCTGGCGCGAACCGCGTTTGAATCCACTGCCGCCGGTGAATCCCGATGGCGCTTTGGTCCATGCCTTGCATCGGGGCCTCGGGATCGTGCAAGTCGCCGTCATCCTGCCGCTCGCCGCACTCGCGTTGCGGCGCGGCCGGCCCGGCAGCGCCGCCGCGTTGCTGATCTTGCTGCTCGCCCAGGTCGCGGTGGGCACGCTGATGAGCTTGGATGCGCTGCATCTGCAATTCGCGCTGCTGCACAACGTGCTCGCTGCGGCGCTGCTTGCCACGCTCGTGCTGTTGTTCTAAACCGCACTGCGGCAAGGGTGAGGCAGCAGAGTCGGCGCCGGCCCGCGTGCCTTCATCGACGTTCTTGTGAGTCTTGGTGCCGGCGAGAAGAGTCGAACTCCCGACCTTCGCATTACGAATGCGCTGCTCTACCAACTGAGCTACGCCGGCTTGGTGCCAAGCGGCAGATTATAGACAGCAGCCTTACTTCACCGTGAATGCAGGCAGCTTCTTCGCCACGGCGACGTTCTTCAACGTCGTGTACACGGGCAGGCCACCCTTGTACTTGGGCGGGTCTTCGCCCTGGATCAGCGGCGTCAGGTAGCGCTTGCACTTGGCGGTGATGCCGAAGCCATCCGCAGTGATGAAGTCGCGCGGCATGAACTTCTCGACGTTGGCCACTTTGGCCAGCGGCGCGACGCCGATTCGGTATTTGTACGGTGTGTCGCTGACGCGCTCGATCGTCGGCATCACGGCGTTGTGGCCCTTCAATGCAAGTTCGACGGCGCGCTTGCCCAGCTCGTAAGCCTGTTTCACGTCGGTCTTGGACGCGATGTGGCGCGCTGCGCGCTGCAAATAGTCGGCGACCGCCCAATGAAACTTGACACCGAGCGCGTCTTTCACGATGCCAGCGACGACCGGCGCCGCGCCGCCGAGTTGCGCGTGGCCGAAGGCGTCGCGTGTGCCTTGTTCGGCGAGGAAGGTGCCGTCGGCGTGGTGGCAACCTTCCGAGACGACGACGGTGCAGTAGCCGTGCTGCTTCACCAACTTGTCAACTCGCGCGACGAACTTGTCGCGATCGAATTGAATCTCGGGGAACAGGATCACGACCGGAACGCCGTGGTCTTCGACGAGCCCGCCCGCGGCGGCGATCCAGCCCGCGTGCCGCCCCATGACTTCGACGACGAACACCTTGGTCGAGGTCTTGCACATCGAACGCACGTCGAAAGACGCTTCCAGCGTGGAGATCGCGACGTATTTCGCGACCGAGCCGAAGCCGGGGCAGCAGTCGGTGATCGGCAGGTCGTTGTCGACCGTCTTGGGCACGTGGATCGCTTGCAGCGGGTAGCCCATGCTGCTCGAGAGTTGGCTGATCTTGAAGCAGGTGTCGGCCGAGTCGCCACCGCCGTTGTAGAAGAAGTAGCCGATGCCGTGCGCCTTGAAGACCTCGATGAGGCGCGCGTATTCGCGCTGGTTCGCCTCCAGCGACTTGAGCTTGTAGCGGCACGAGCCGAACGCGCCCGAGGGCGTGAAGCGCAACCCTTCGATGGCCGTCGCGCTTTCTTTGCTCGTGTCGATCAGGTCTTCGGTGAGCGCGCCGATGATGCCGTTGCGCCCGGCGAAGACCTTGCCGATGCGGCCCTTGTGGGCGCGCGCCGTCTGGATGACGCCGCACGCCGAGGCGTTGATGACGGCCGTGACACCGCCGCTTTGGGCATAAAAAGCGTTCGTCTTTTCCATGGCAGGGTCCTTTCGGTTCGTCAGTCTTGCAGCGCGTGCGTGACGATTTCACGCACGTCGGCGGAGAGTTCGGGTCGCGCCTGGACGCGGCTGATCGCCTCGCGCGCTGCGCTGCGGTAGGGCTCGGCCAGGCGCTTCCAGCGGTCCATGACGCGCGCCAGCCGCGCCGCGACTTGCGGGTTGATTGCGTCAAGCAGCAGCACGTGTTCGCTCCAGAACACATAGCCCGCCGCGTCGCTGCGGTGAAACGCCGCCGGGTTGAACGTGCAGAACGCGCTGACGAGGCTGCGCACGCGGTTCGGGTTGAGCAGCGAAAAGTCGGCGTGCTGCAGCAATCCACGAACCCGGGCAAACACCTGGCCGTTGCGCTCCGGCGCGAGGGCTTGCATGGCAAACCATTTGTCGATGACAAGTGGCTCGTCCCGAAAGCGTGCGTAGAAAGCCTGCAGCGCCGGCGCCGCGAGATCGCTGTGGCTGTCGATGAGCGCGGCGAGCGCCCCTTGGCAGTCCGTCATTTGGTTGGCGTCGCTGAAGCGTTGCATGGCGCGGCCGGGCCAGAGCGGATCGCCGATGGCCTGCGCGTCAAGGCACAAGTTCGCCAAGGCGAGATTGACCAGGGCGCGCCGCCCCGCGCTCTGCGCGTCGGGCGAGTAGCCGCCGGGGACCTGATGCGCATCGAACGCCCACGCCCAGTCGTCGCGCAGCGCCTGCGCGAGCTGCAGCTTGAAGGCTTCGCGCACCGCGTGCACGCGCTGCGGGTCGAGCGTGCCCAATTGCTCGGCGACATACGATTCGGCAGGCGGCGTGAGGACGCGCTCCTTGAACGCAGCGTCGAGCGTGGGGTGGCGCAGCACGCTGCGCATCGCGCTGACGAAGCTTGCGTCCAGGTGCGCAGGCGCGTCGCCGCCGAGCGCAGCAAGCAATTGGCGCAGCGCCAGCCGTTGCCCGGCCTCCCAGCGGTTGAACGGGTCGGTGTCGTGTTCGAGCAGCACCAGCAGGTCGGCGTCACTCAGGCGATCGTCGAGCACGACGGGCGCGGAGAACCCGCGCAGCAGCGAGGGCACTGGCTCGCTGTCGACATCGACAAATGTGAACGTCGCGCGGGCCGCGTCGAGCACGAGCAGGCGTTGCGTCGCCGAGCCTTGCGCAGCGCCTTCCAGGCGCAGCGGCAGCGCCTGGCCGTCGCGGCCCAGCAGGCCCATCTGCACGGGAAGGACTTGCGGCAAGACGCCCGCGGCGCAGTGTTGTTCGAGTTCGAGCGTGTAGCTACGCGCCGCGGCGTCAAAGCGGCCGCGCGCGCTGACCCGGGGCGTGCCGCTCTGCGAATACCAGCGCGTGAACGCTGCCAAACGGATCGCGAGTTCGCTGCCGGGGTTCGCGTCGGAAATCGCCTGCGCAAAATCATCGCAGGTGACGGCCTGGCCGTCGAAGCGCTCGAAGTAGAGCTTGATCCCCGCGGCAAAGCCCTCGCGGCCCACCAGCGTGTGCATCATGCGCACGACTTCGGCGCCTTTTTCGTACACCGTCTTGGTGTAGAAATTATTGATCGAGATGTAGCTGTCGGGGCGCACCGGGTGTGCCATCGGGCCGGCGTCTTCGGGGAACTGGTGCTCCCGCAGCAGGCTCACGTCGTCGATGCGTTTCACGGCGCGGGCGCTGGCCGAGCCTGCCATGTCCATGCTGAACTCCTGATCGCGAAACACGGTCAGGCCTTCTTTGAGGCTCAACTGGAACCAGTCGCGGCACGTGACCCGGTTTCCCGTCCAGTTGTGAAAGTATTCGTGGCCGATCACCGACTCGATTGCCGCGAAGTCGGCGTCGTTTGCAGTGGCCGGGCTGGCCAGCACGTAGCGCGTATTGAAGATGTTCAGGCCCTTGTTCTCCATCGCGCCGCCGTTGAAGTCGCTCACCGCGACGATCATGAAACGGTCCAGGTCGAGCGCGAGCTGGAAACGCGCTTCGTCCCACGCGAGCGAGGCGACGAGCGAATTCATTGCGTGTTCGGTCTTCTCCAGGTCGCCGCGGCGCACATAGATTTGCAGCAGGTGGTCTTTGCCAGTACGGCTGCGCACGCGCTGCTCGCGCGCCACCAGATCGTCGCCGCCGATCTGGTGG
>JBEBHW010000211.1:0-6214 GCA_040081145.1 Burkholderiaceae bacterium | reverse complement strand
GGCGTCGCCGCGCGCCCGACGGCGCCGCCGCGCGCTCGGCGACGAGGACCGGAAGTGCGGCCGCGAACGCGCCGGCGCACAACGCGAGCGTCGAGCCCTGCATGCCAAACAGCGGCAGCAGGACGAAGCCGGCCGTGAGCGCGCCCAGCACCGCGCCGGCGGCGTTCCAGAGGTAGAGCGCGCCCGCCCGGCGCCCGACGGCGCCGGCGGAGTTCTGCGCGAAGTCGTTGAGCAGCGGGTAGGCGGCCCCCGCGAAGACGGCGGGGATGAAGGCGACCTTCAGCGCCGGAATGAGGAAGCCGAGCTGCTCGTACAGGCGGTAAGCCAGCCGCTCCTGCCCGAGCGCGGCCGCCGGGCCCAGCTTCACGTAGTACTTGTTCGTGTGGATGAAGACCAGGAAACCGCCCATGACGGAGAGGCCGAACAAGGCCTGCGAAGCGGCGTAGAGGCGGGCCGAGCCGCCCCGCAGCCGGCGCGACAAGGCTCCGCCCAGGAGCGCGCCCAGGCCCATCCCCGTCAGGATCGCGAACAGCGTCATCGAGAACGCCGGCCGGCGCGCGGAGTAGAGGCTCGTGAGGAAGCGCAGCCAGACGATCTCCATGCCCATCGCGCAAAAACCCGAGAGCGCGAGCGCCGTTCCCGCGGCGAGCCATGCAGTGAACGGCTCGCCCAGGATGACCACACCCATCGCGATCGTCGACAGCGGGCCGATCATGCCGGTCTGCGCCGTCATCACGGCGCCGATGCGCTCGATCGCCATCATCATCATGAGCACCGGCGCGACGGTGCAGACGGTGGCGTTGAGCAGCGACAGCCACAGCACTTGCGGCGCGACGTCGAGCGCGGCGAGCGGGCGCAGCAGCAGAAATTGCACGATGCACAGCAGGCACGCGACCGTCGAGGCCAGGCCGGTGAGGCGCAGCGCGCCCAGGCGCTTCACCTCTTCGCCGCTGTAGACGAGATAGAGCGCGTAGCTGACGGCGCTGCCGAAGACGAACAGCGCGCCGAGCACGACGTTCGCGCCTTGCAGCGTGACTTCGTGACCAAAGACGATGAGCACACCGCAGTAGCTGACCGCGAGCGCAGCGATTTGCAGGCCGCGCACGCGCCGCCCGAACAGCAGTATGCCGAGCAACAACACCAGCGTCGGGTTCAGGTAGGCGATGAGCCGGCCCAGACTCGCGCTGATGTATTGCAGGCCGACGAAGTCGAGCGTGCTCGCCAGGTAATAGCCGCTGAATCCCAAGCCCCAGACGACGAGCCAGTCACGCCGGATCAGCGCCGGTTTGTTGCGCCCGGCCCACCACGCAAGCAGCGCGAAAAACGGCAGCGCGAACAGCATGCGGTAGAGGATCAAGGTGATCGCGTCCACACCGTGGCGGTAAGCGAGCTTGACGATGATCGCCTTGCCGGAAAATGCCACCGAGCCACCGATCGCCAGCAGCAGGCCAGGCCAATGGGGGTGCGCCGGCGAGGCGCTGCGTGGGTGGGCCTCGGCGGGGGACATCGCACAGATTCTACGAAGCGGCGGGGAGCGACCGCCCAGCGCCTGCCCAGCGCTCGCCGGCACCAAGCACAATCGCATTTCATTCATGGAGCAAAGCACATGTTCGATTTGAAGGGCAAGGTCGCGATCGTCACCGGCGGCAATGGCGGCATCGGCCTGGGCATGGCGCTCGGTTTGGCGCGCGCCGGCGCCCGTGTCGTCGTCGCGGCGCGCGATCCGCGCAAGTCGGCCGCTGCGGTGGAGCAACTCAAGGCGCTGGGCAGCGACGCGCTCGCGCTCGAAGTCGACGTGAGCGACGAAACCTCGGTGCAGGCGATGGTGAGCGAGGCGGTGCGGCGCTGCGGGCGCCTGGACATCCTCGTCAACAACGCCGGCATCAACATCCGCAAGCCGGTGGACAAGGCGACGCTGGACGAGTGGAAAAGCGTGCTCGACACGAACCTGACGAGCGCCTTCCTCTGCGCGCGCGCCGCGTATCCGCACCTGAAACGCCCGAAGGATGCACCTGCAGGCGGCAAGGTTATCAACATCGGCTCGATGACGTCGATTTTCGGCGCGTCGTTCGCGCCGGCCTACAGCGCAAGCAAGGGCGGCATCGTGCAGCTCACCAAGTCGATCGCCAGCGCCTGGGCGGTGGACAACATCCAGGCGAACGCAATTCTGCCGGGTTGGATCGACACCGATCTGACGCAGCAGGCGCGCCGCGAAGTGAAGGGCCTGAACGACAACGTGCTCGCGCGCACGCCGGCAGGCCGCTGGGGCCGCGCCGAGGATCTTGCCGGGACGGCGGTGTTCCTGGCAAGCAGCGCGTCGGACTTCGTCACCGGCACGGCGATTCCCGTGGACGGCGGCTATTCGATTCAGGCTTAGCCGCCTGGGCGACAGAAGGCGGTTCCGTGCGCCGCATCGGCGCCGCGTTGCCGTGGAGCACGGCGCGTCGACGTGGCGCCGTGCTGCGTCACACCGCGTCTTTGAACGTCTCCTCGCGTTTGTTCTTGATCGACGGGAGCATCACGACGACGAGCATCAGCGCCGCGGCGATCAGCAGGCCCGACGACAGCGGGCGCGTCACGAACGTCGTCCAGTCGCCTCGCGAGAGCAGCAACGCGCGTCGCAAGTTTTCTTCCATCATCGGCCCGAGGATGAAGCCGAGCAGCAGCGGCGCCGATTCGCAACCGAGCTTGAAGAAGATGTAGCCGATGGCAGCGAACAGGGCGGTCAGGAAAACGTCGAAGGTGTTGTTGTTCAGCGTGTAGACGCCGATGCAGCAAAACAACGTGATCGCCGGGAACAGGAAGCGGTAGGGGACCGTCAGCAGTTTGATCCAGATGCCGATCAGCGGCAGGTTCAAAATGATGAGCATCAGATTGCCGACCCACATCGAGGCGATCAGGCCCCAGAACAGTTCCGGGTTGCTCGTCATCACTTGCGGACCCGGCTGGATGCCCTTGATCGTCATCGCGCCGACCATCAGCGCCATCACCGGATTGGGCGGAATGCCCAGCGTGAGCATCGGAATGAACGAGGTCTGCGCGCCGGCATTGTTCGCACTTTCCGGGCCGGCAACGCCGCGAATGTCGCCCCTGCCGAACTTGCCGCTCGCGCCGGCGAGCTTTTTCTCCATCGTGTAGGTGGCGAACGCGGCGAGCAGCGCGCCGCCGCCGGGCAGCACGCCCAGGAGCGAGCCTAGCGCGGTACCGCGCAGCACGGAGGGCCACGCGTCCTGGAAGTCCTGTTTGGTCGGCCAAAGTCCCTTCACGTCTTTCGTGAACACTTCGCGGTGTTCGGCGGGTTGGCCCAGGTTCGCGATGATTTCGCCGAAGCCAAACACGCCCATCGCGATCGTCACGAAACCGATGCCGTCGGTCAGTTCGGGAATGTCGAAGCTGTAGCGCGCGGTGCCCGAGATCACGTCGGTGTTGATCTGCGCGAGCAGCAGGCCCAGCAGAATCATCGCCAGCGCTTTCAGCAACGAGCCCGAGGCGAGCACGACGGCGCCGATCAGGCCCAGCACCATCAGCGAAAAATACTCTGCCGGGCCGAACTTGAAGGCCAGTTCCGTGAGTGGCGGCGCGAACGCGGCAATGATGAGCGTGCCCACGCTGCCGGCGAAGAACGAACCGAGTCCTGCCGCCGCGAGCGCGGCGCCGGCGCGGCCCTGGCGCGCCATCTGGTAGCCGTCGATCGCGGTCACGACGGAACTCGATTCGCCGGGAACGTTGATCAGGATCGCGGTCGTCGAGCCGCCGTACTGAGCACCGTAGTAGATGCCCGCGAGCATGATGAGCGCGGGCGTCGCGTCGAGCGCGTAGATCGACGGCAGAAGCATCGCGATCGTCGCCACCGGGCCCAGGCCGGGCAACACGCCGATCAGGGTGCCAAGCATGGCGCCGAAGAAAGCGTACAAAAGGTTCTGCGCTGTGAAGGCAACGCCGAAGCCGAGTGCGAGGTTGTTGAGCAAGTCCATGAGGAGTCCCCAGTCGGGTTCGGTTTATGCGGGGATCAACCGGCAATGAACTTCGGCCATAGCGGGATCGTCAATTTCAATCCCGCGATGAAGATCAGCCAGGCAAACGCCGTCAACACGACGGCGCTGATGAGCACGCCGCGCCAGCGAAATTCGTCGCTGGCCAGGCTCGTCATCACGATCAGGACGGGAATCGTCAGAATCATTCCCAGTCGCGGCAGCAGAAAGCCGAAGACGTTGATCGTCAGCACGATCACGATGAGCGGCCGCCATGCGATGTGGCCGATCGGCTCGCCGTCTTCGGTTTCGATGGTGAGCGCCTCGAACAGAATGAAGGCGCCGAGCAGCGCCGTCAAGACGCCCAGCCCGAGCGGGAAGTAACCCGCGCCCGGCCGCGCCGATGTGCCCATCGAATAATTGGTCGCGCCGATGGCAAAGCCCGCGCCGACGACCAAAAACATCAACCCCGCCCAGAAGTCCCTCTGGCTCTTGATATTCATCCTGCCTCCTCCGCACTGCCTACCGCGGAGGATTCTAGGGACAGCATGCGCCGTCTCAGGTCTGGTTTACACGTAGTGTGGGGGAGGCAGGCCCGGCCGCGGGCCTGCCGGCCGTGGCGCTTGGGCAGCCACTTGCGAGCCCGCAGCGGCTCGCTCGGCGCCGCCTAAGACCAGTGCGGCGTAGAGCGCAACACCTCGTCGATCGTCGTCACGCCTTCGGCGACTTTCATCGCGCCGGCCAGGCGCAGCGGGCGCAAGCCATCGAGCAGCGCCTGAGCGCGAAGCTTGTCGGTGTCGGGCACCGGGTGGATGCAGGCGTGCGCCGCGTGGCTCACGTTGAGCAGCTCGTACAACCCGGCGCGGCCGCGAAACCCCGTCATGCGGCAATCCAGGCAGCCCACCGGCTTAAAGGGCCGCATGCTGCCGCTCAGGCGCCACGGCTTGATGACTTCGAGCAGCATCTCGCGCGTCACCGACTCGTCGGGCTTCTTGCAGTGCTCGCACAGAGTGCGCACCAGGCGCTGCGCAAGCACGCCGATCACCGAGGCGCCGATCAGGTAAGGCGGAACGCCCAGGTCGATGAGGCGCGTGATCGCCGACGGTGAATCGTTCGTGTGCAGCGTGCTGAACACGAGGTGTCCCGTGAGTGCGGCCTGGATCGCCATCTCGGCGGTCTCGAGGTCGCGGATTTCGCCGACCATGATGATGTCCGGGTCCTGGCGCATCAGCGCGCGCAGTCCTTCGGCAAAACCGAGGTCGATGGCCGACTGCACTTGCGTCTGGTTGAAGGCCGGCTGAATCATTTCGATCGGGTCTTCGATCGTGCAGACGTTGACTTCGTCGGTGGCGAGCCGCCGCAACGTGGAATACAAAGTCGTCGTCTTGCCCGAGCCGGTGGGGCCGGTGACGAGGATGATGCCGTGCGGCTTGGTGACGAGTGCCTCCCAGCGCTTGCTGTCGTGCGCGCCGAAGCCCAGCGCGTCGAGTTCCTTGACGGCGGTGTCGGGGTCGAAGATGCGCATCACCATTTTTTCGCCGAACGCGGTGGGCAGCGTCGAGAGACGCATTTCCACTTCGTCGCCGTCCGGGTTGCGCGTCTTGATGCGCCCATCGAGCGGCCGCCGCCGCTCGACCACGTCCATGCGGCCCAGCACCTTGATGCGCGCAATCATCGCGTTCATCACGCCGGGCGGCAACTGGTACACGGTGTGCATCACGCCGTCGATGCGAAAGCGGATCAGACTCAGGTCGCGGCGCGGCTCGAGGTGGATGTCCGACGCGCGCTGGTCGAAGGCGTATTGCCACAGCCAGTCGACGACTTGCACCACGCCCTGGTCGTTCGCGTCGAGCTGCTTGTTGCTCTTGCCCAGTTCGACGAGCTGTTCGAAACTCGCCATCGGGTTCTGGTCGCCGGTCTTGGCGGCGGCGCGCACCGACTTGGACAGCGTGTAGAACTCCGTCGTGTAGCGCGAAATCTCGCCCGGGCTGGCGAGCACCAGCTTCACCGACTTGCGCGTGTGCGTCTCGATTTCCGCGACCCAGGCGATGTCGAACGGCTCGCATGTCGCGATCGTGACCTCGGTCAAACCGTACTGGATCGGCAGCGCATGGCGGCGCTCGGCGTAGTTCACCGACATCACCTCGGTGCCGCGGCCCACGTCGACCTTGAGCGGGTCGATTCGCAGGTACGGCACGCGGCAGCGCCCGGCCAGCCACTCGGTGAGGCGCTCCACATCGAGC
>JBEBHW010000210.1:0-6215 GCA_040081145.1 Burkholderiaceae bacterium | reverse complement strand
ATAAGAGACAGGTGCATGGCGGAGTCGCCTGCGTCGAAGTCGAACAGGCCGCCCTGGTTCGCATTCGCTGCCTGCGTCTCGGCAAAGTCGAACGCCAAGCCGACGCTGGCCAGCAGCGACGCGCGGTCTCGGCACAGCGAGTCGAAAGCGCCGGCCTTGATGAGCGACTCGACGCTGCGTTTGTTGACGCGCGTGCGGTCCACGCGGGTGCAGAAGTCGAACAGCGACTTGAACGTTCCGCCCTGCTCGCGCGCGTTGACGATCGCCTCGACCGCGCTTTGCCCCGTGCCCTTGATGGCACCCAGGCCATAACGCACCACCTTGTCGGCCACGGGCTCGAAACGGTGCGTGCAGGTGTTGACGTTGGGCGGCTCGAAAGTGAGCCCCATCGCCAGGGCGTCGTCGTGATAGATCTTCAGCTTGTCGGTGTCGTCGAGCAGTACGCTCATGTTGGCCGCGGTGAATTCGGCCAGGTAGTGCACCTTGAGCCACGCCGTCTGGTAGGCAAGCAGCGCGTACGCCGCGGCGTGCGACTTGTTGAAGCCGTAGCCGGCAAATTTTTCCATCAGGTCGAAGATCTCGTTCGCCTGCAACTCGCCGATGTCCTTCTTTGCCGCGCCTTGCGCGAAGATGGTTCGCTGCTGCGCCATCTCGTCGGCCTTCTTCTTGCCCATCGCGCGGCGCAGCAGGTCGGCCTCGCCGAGCGAGTAGCCGCCCACGAGCTGCGCCACCTGCATCACCTGCTCCTGGTAGACCATGATTCCGTAGGTCTCTTGCAGCACTTCGGCCATCAGCGGGTGCGGGTACTGCACGGCTTCGCGGCCATGTTTGCGCGCGCAATACGATGGGATCAAATCCATCGGGCCGGGGCGGAACAGCGCGACGAGCGCGATCACGTCTTCAAAGACGCCGGGCTTCGCGTCGCGCAGCATGCGCTGCATGCCTGCGCTTTCCAGCTGGAACACGGCAACGGTTTTGCCGTCGCTCATCAGGTTGTAGGTGGCGCGGTCGTCCAGCGGCAGCGTCTCCAACGTGAACTCGCGCTGGTTTGCATGGCGCTTGCGAATGAATTCCTTGGCGAGCTCCAGAATCGTAAGCGTCGCCAGACCCAGAAAGTCGAACTTGACGAGGCCAATCGCTTCGACGTCGTCTTTGTCGAACTGGCTCACCGCGCTGTCGCTGCCGGGTTGCATGTAGAGCGGGCAGAAGTCGGCGATGCGCCCGGGCGCGATCAACACACCACCGGCGTGCATGCCGACGTTGCGCACCACGCCCTCGAGGCGCTCTGCCATCGCCAGCAGTTCGGCAACTTCGACTTCCGTCTTTTCGCGCTGCTCGATCTCGGGCGCTTCCTCGCGCGCGTAAATCACTCCCGGGTCGGGTGGGTCCGGCGGGCGCTTGAGCGTGACGGTCTTGCCGGGAGGCGCCGGGACGAGCTTGGCGATGCTGTCCACATGCCCGTAGCTCATGCCGAGCACGCGCCCCACGTCGCGCAGCGCGGCTTTCGCCGCCATCGTGCCGAAGGTCGCGATCTGGCTCACCGCGTCGCGCCCGTATTTCTGCTTGACGTATTCGATGACGCGATCGCGATTCGCCTGGCAGAAGTCGATGTCGAAGTCGGGCATCGAGACGCGGTCCGGGTTCAGGAAGCGCTCGAACAGCAAGTGGTAGCGCAGCGGGTCCAGGCCCGTGATGCCCAGGGAATACGCAACGAGCGAACCCGCTCCCGAGCCACGCCCGGGCCCGACCGGGCAGCCGTTGGCCTGCGCCCAGTTGATGAAGTCGGCAACGATGAGGAAGTAGCCGGGGAAGCCCATCTTCAGAATCGTCGCGATTTCGAAATCCAGGCGTTCGACGTAGCGGGACCGCTGCGCCACGCGCGCCGCCACGTCGGGGTAGAGCTGTTGCAGCCGCACTTCGAGCCCGGTGTGCGAGGCGTGCCGGAAGTAGTCTTCCATCGGCACCGGTTTTCCCTGCACGATCGGCGTCGCGAAGTCCGGGAGCTGGGGTTTGCCCAAGACGAGCAATAGGCTGCAACGCTTCGCGATTTCGACGCTGTTGCGCAAGGCGCTGGGCACATCGGCAAACAGCGCTTCCATTTGCGCTTGCGACTTGAAGTATTGCTCGCGGCTGAAGCGCTTCACGCGCCGCGGGTTGTCGAGCATTTCGCCGTCGGCGATGCAGACGCGCGCTTCATGCGCCTCGAAGTCGTCTGGCGTCAAGAACTGCACCGGGTGCGTCGCGACCACCGGCAAATGCTGCGCCGCCGCGAGTTGCACGGCGGCGCGGACATGCGCTTCGCTCCCCGCCAGGCCGGCGCGTTGCAGCTCGATGTAAAAGCGCTGCGGGAAGATCTGCGCCAGGCGCTGTGCGAGTTGCGCAGCGCGCGCCGTGTCACCGCCGAGCAGCGCCTGGCCGACAGCGCCGTGTTCGGCGCCCGACAGCGCGATCAACCCCGCACCCAATTCCTCCAGCCAAGCCCACTTGACGCACGCCTGCGCGCGCTGCGCGTTGGCCAGCCAGGCGCGCGAAATCAATTCGCACAGGTTGTGATAACCGGGCGAGTCTTGCACCAGCACGAGAATCCGGCTGGGAACGCGCTCGCTGCCCGACGGCTCGAGCCACAGGTCAGCGCCGATGAGCGGCTTGACGCCCGCCGAGCGCGCGGCGCGGTAGAACTTGACGGCGCCGTAAAGGTTGGACAAGTCGGTGATCGCGAGCGCGCCCTGGCCGTCGTCCGCCGCGGCTTGCGCCAGCGCGTCGATGCGCAGCGTGCCGTCGACGACGGAAAATTCGGTGTGCGTGCGCAGGTGAGTGAAGGCCATGAAGCGCATTCTAGGGAGTGGCTTGCTGCCTACAATCCTGCGCGTGGAGACTGTCCTGAATGTCAGTGGGTACGCCTTTGTCGAGCTGAACGACACCGCGGCGCTGCGCGAGCGCCTGCACTCGCACGCCGCAGCGCTGGGCCTCAGGGGAACCGTGATCCTCGCGAACGAGGGCGTCAACCTCGCGCTGGCGGGCGTGGATGCGGCATTGCGCAGCTGGATCGACCGGTTGCGTGGCGATTCGCGCTTTGCGCAGCTTGACCTGAAGTTCAGCGTGTCCGACGCGCTGCCGTTTCGCCGCCTCAACGTCAAGGTCAAGCGGGAGATCATTCGGATGGACCAGCCCGTCGTGCAGCCCCAGGCTGCGCGTGCGCCGAGCATCGATGCCGCGACGCTCTCGCGCTGGCTGGATTTGGGCCGCGACGACAGCGGCCGGGAGGTGGTGCTGCTCGATGCGCGCAATGGCTTCGAGGTCGACCACGGGCGTTTCAGCGGTGCGCTTGATTGGCGCTTGCAACGCTTCAGCGATTTCCCGCGCGCCCTGCAAGAGCGACGCGCCGAACTCGACGGCAAGACCGTCGTCAGCTACTGCACCGGCGGCATCCGCTGCGAGAAGGCGGCGCTGTGGATGCGCCGTGAGGGGGTCGAAAACGTCGTGCAGCTGGATGGCGGCATCCTGAGGTACTTCGAGGCCAACGGTGCGGCGCATTTCGACGGGACTTGCTTCGTCTTCGACGAACGAATCTCGCTGGACGCCTCGCTGGCAAGCGCCGGCGCAGCGTAAGAAGCTGCGCCACGCTGCGACTTGATCGTTCGCACACGCCAAGCATGCCACCCACCGCGGACAACCTGCGATCCATTGCCAAGTACCGGGTCGCGGCGCCGCACTACGACGCGAGCGCCGGCCCGACATGGCCGATCCGCATGCGCTGCATCGAACTGCTCGCCTTGCGCGAGGGCGAAACCGTTCTCGATGTCGGCTGCGGTACGGGTTTGAGCTTCGCGTTGCTGCTGACGAAGGTGGGGCGCAGCGGCAAGCTGCTGGCCTTCGAACAGAGCCCGGAGATGCATGCGCAGGCGGCTTCGCGTGCGCAGGCGTTGCGTGCTGAAGGATTTCAGATTGATCTGCAGTGCGTGAGCGCCGAGCAAGTGCGGTTGCCCGAAGCACCCGTCGCGGCGCTGTTCCACTATGTTCACGACATTTCGCGCCTGCCCGACGCGGTGGCGAACCTCGTCGGGCAGTTCCCTCCCGGCACGCGCGTGGTCATCGCTGGAATGAAGTTCTTTCCCTGGGCCCTCGCCCCGCTGAATCTGCTCGCCTGGCTGAAGAACCGGCCCTACAACGCCCGCGCGCATGAACTGAATCAACCCTGGCGGCGCCTGGCGGCGCATCTGGTGGGTTTTGAGTGGCGTGCAACGCAGTGGGGGATGGGCTACATTGGCTGCGGAAAAGTCAAGGAGACGATCTCATGAACACAGTCGAGTATCGTGAGCCCGCCCGTTGGCGCAGCGACGCGCTGGCGAACGAACTTGTCCGCGTTCGCGCCGCTACGCTGAAACTGGCCGAACCACTGACCACTGAAGATTGCCAAGTGCAGTCGATGCCCGATGCGAGCCCGACCAAGTGGCACCTCGCGCATGTGACGTGGTTTTTCGAGACCTTTGTGCTCGAGCGATTCGAGCCGGGTTTCCGGGCCTTCGATCCGGCATTTCGCACGCTGTTCAACAGCTACTACCAAGGCATCGGCGCGATGCATCCTCGCGCCCAGCGCGGCCTCATCATGACGCCCACGCTGGAGCAGGTGCTGCACTACCGCGCGCAAGTCGAAGAGCGCATCCAGGCCCTGCTCCTGGCCGCTCCCGAGAACGCGGAAATTCGAGAGCTGGTCTTGCTGGGGCTGCACCACGAGCAGCAACACCAGGAGTTGATCCTTACCGACATCAAACACGCGCTGTCGCTGAACCCGGCACACCCGCCCTACGCGCCGCGCTGGCCCATCGCTCAGGTGCGGCCCGAAGCGGCACGCTGGCTCGGCTTTGCCGGCGGCGTGTGCGAACAGGGCCACAGCGCTTTGCTCGATGGCGAATTTCACTTCGACAACGAGGGCCCGCGCCACCGGGCGCTGCTCGCGCCGTTCCAGCTCGCCTCGCGTCCCGTCACTTATGGTGAGTTCCTCGCCTTCATGGACGATGCCGGCTACCAGCGGCCCGAGTTGTGGCTGGCCATGGGCTGGGACTGGGTGCGCGCCCGCGCCGCAGCAGGCTTGTCTCTGGCCCCGATGTATTGGCGCCAACAAGGCGGTACCTGGTTCAACCACACGTTGCAGGGTTGGGTGGCGATCGACACGCACACTCCCGTGTGCCACGTCAGCTATTTCGAAGCTGACGCCTACGCGCGCTGGGCCGGTGCGCGTTTGCCGCTCGAAGGTGAATGGGAGGTCGCCGCACGGCGCCTGCGGGGCGTGCAGCGCAGCAATTTCGCCGACCGCGGCGCGTTTCACCCGCTGCCTCAGGCCGAAGACTCACAAGACGAGGCGTTGCAGATGTTCGGCGACGTCTGGGAGTGGACGGCGTCGAACTACAACCCCTACCCGGGGTATCGCCCGAGCAGCGGCGCGGTGGGCGAATACAACGGCAAGTTCATGTGCAACCAATTCGTGTTGCGCGGCGGTTCGTGCGCCACGCCGCAAGGCCACGTGCGCGCGAGCTACCGCAACTTCTTCCCACCCGACGCGCAGTGGCAGTTCAGCGGCTTGCGCCTGGCGCGGGACGTTTGATGCCGGCGCAATGCAACGCGCCACGTCGCAAGCGGACACGAGCCGGCGCGCGGCAGTCGCACCTATGAATTCAAGACCGCCAGCACCTCGGAGCGGAACTCGCGGCGGTACAGAATGAAAATGATTCCGGCGGTGGCGGCGATGAACGCCACCGGCGAGAAGAACCAGCCGATTGCAGCAAAGCCGAAGTAATAGCCGCGCAACCCGTCGTTGAAGGTTTCCGCGGCGAGCGAGACAACGCGCCCGGCGCGGTCGGCAAACGCGTTGCGCTGCATTTCGGCAGCCCCGCCTTGCACGTCGAACTGTTCCATTTCGGGCGCGGTGGCCACCAGCATCGCGCCGAAGGTGTACTGGCGCATCGACCAGGTGAAGCGGAAGAAACCGTAGACGAAGATCCCGAGCAACAGCATCAGCTTGAGGTCGAACACGAGCAGCGAGGTCTGTGCGGTGAACGGAATTTCGCGCACCAGCTCGGTGGCCTTGTCGGTCGTGCTCAGCGCGGCGAGCAGGCCGCCGATGATGAGAATTGTCGTGGATGCGAAGAACGACGGGCTCGTCGCCAGGCTTTGCATGACGATGGCGTCGAGCACGCGCACCTCGCGCCGCGTCGATT
>JBEBHW010000209.1:0-6257 GCA_040081145.1 Burkholderiaceae bacterium | reverse complement strand
CAGCCCCGGGTTCGCGCAGTGGCGACTGCGCAGCCGCGACGCGATCGAAGGGCAACTCGCCGACGCAGTGTTCGGCGCCGAGCTGGCAGCCCGGATCGAGCCGCTGATTGCCGCCGCCCTGGCTGGACAGGAACAACGCACGCGGCTGCCGTCGCTGCGCCCGGACCAGACGTTGCAGACGCTGCAATTCGACGTCCTGCCGCAACTCGATTCGCGCGGCGCACCGGTGGCGTGTCAGGTCCTCGTGCAAGACGTGTCCACCGAACACCGTGAACTCGACGTCGCCCGACGCGCCGAACGGCAATTGCGTTCGATCATGGACCAGATTCCCGTGACCGTGTCCTACATCGACGCCACCTACCGCTACCGCTACATCAACCGGGCTCAGGAGCGCTGGCTCGGCAAGGCCGAGTCGCAGGTCGTCGGGCGTGAAGTGCGCGAGGTCATCGGCGAGCCGCTCTGGAACGACATCGAGCCGAACTTGCGCAAAGCCTTGACGGGCACGCCCGTGCCGCTGGAACGCCAGCGCACCGACCGCGAGGGCAATCAGGTGTGGCACTCGGGGCGGCACGTGCCCGACCTCGGCGACGAGGGCCAGGTGATCGGCGTCTACACCGTGTTCTTCGAGACCACGCAGCGCGTCCTCACCCAGCAGAGCCTGCTGCGCGAGCAGGTGCTGCGCGCCGAGAAAGCGGCCGCGGAAAACGCGAGCAAGGCCAAATCGGAGTTTCTGGCGAACATGAGCCACGAGATCCGCACGCCGATGAACGGCGTACTGGGCTTGACGGAACTTCTGCTCGAGACCCCGCTGAGCACCGAGCAGCGCGGCTTCCTGGAGACGGTGCGCAGCTCGGGCGAGTCGCTGCTGTTGATCATCAACGACATCCTGGACATCTCGAAGATCGAAGCCGGCAAGCTCGAGATCGAATCGCTGGATTTCAACCTGCTTCAGGCCGTCGAAGACGTGCTGCAATTGCTCGCGCAACGCGCGCACGCCAAGAAGCTGGAGTTGCTGTGCCGCATCGACCCGCGCCTGCCCGCGGTACTGAACGGCGACCCCTACCGCTTTCGCCAGGTGCTGACGAATCTGGTGGGCAACGGCCTGAAATTCACCGAAACCGGCGAAGTGATGATCGACGTGACCCTGCCCCAGCCGGGGCTCGTTCGGGTGGAGGTGCGCGACACCGGCATCGGCATCGACGCGCAGGCCTGCACCCAGCTGTTCACTCCCTTCGCCCAGGCCGACAGCTCGACGACGCGCCGATTCGGTGGCTCGGGGCTGGGCTTGGCGATCAGCCGCCATCTGGTCGAATTGATGCAAGGCCAGATCGGTGTGCAAAGCGCGCCGGGTCAAGGGTCCAACTTCTGGTTCACGCTGCCGCTGCGCGCGGCGCAAGACGTGGCCGACGTGGCGCCCCCCGACGAACTGGCCACGCGGCGCGTCCTCATGGTCGACGACCACGCGACCTGCGGCCAAGTCCTGCAGCAGCACGCGCTGCACGCCGGCATGCGCTGCAGCACTGCGGGCAACGGCGCGCAGGCGCTCGAATGCCTGCGCGAGGCTCAGCACAAGGGCGATCCTTTCGAGTTTGCGGTCATCGACAGCGCGATGCCGGGCATCGGCGGCCTGGACCTGGCCGCCGCGGTCCGCGCCGACCCGCTGCTGCGCGACGTGAGGCTGGTGTTCATGACAACCGCACACTCGGCGGACGAACTCGCCCGAGCCCGCGATCTGGGTGTCGGCGCCTGTCTGCCCAAGCCCGTGAGGCGCCAGGAGCTGTACCGCGCCTTCGCTCAGGCCGGAACACGCATGCCGGCCGCCGACGCACCGCTGCACGTCGTTCCGGCGACGCTGCGCATCCTCGGCTGTGTCTTGATGGCGGAGGACAACCCGGTCAATCAGTTGGTCGCGCGCAGCATGCTCGAGGCTATGGGCTGCAAGCTCGAGATCGTGCCCAACGGCCAGGAGGCCGTGCAGGCCATGCGCAGCGGCCAGTACGACATTGTGCTGATGGACTGCCAGATGCCGGTCATGGACGGTTACGCCGCGACGCGGGAAATTCGTACATGGGAGCGCGCGCAAAAGCCGCCGCGCCGAATGCCCATCATCGCGCTCACCGCGAATGCGCTGGTCGGAAACGTCGAGACCTGCCTTGCCGCAGGCATGGACGACTACCTGACCAAACCGTATTCACGCAATCGACTCGGCTCGATGCTGGCGCGTTGGCTGCCCGAGCATCTGGTGGAGCGAGCGGCGGACGCCGAGCCCAGCGACCTCGTCCCGTTTGCCGCCCTCCCCGCGAGCTCGACCGACGAAGCCACTCTGGACCGAGATACGCTGGCCAACATTCGCGCGCTCGATGACGACGGCGCGGTGCTCCGGCGTGCGGTCGCCCTGTACCTCGAGGACGGCAAGCAGAGGATGACGCAACTGCGGGCCGCACTCGAAGCCCGCGACGCCACCGGTCTGGCCCAGCTTGCACACGGGTTCAAGTCGGCCTGCCAAAACGTCGGTGCCGACCGCCTCGGCGACCTGTGCGAGCGCCTGGAGCAGCAGGGCCAGGCGGGCGCCATCGCCGAAGCGGGCCCCCTGGTGCGGGCCATTCAGAAGCAGTTTCAAGCAATCCAGCCATTGCTGGTGGCCGAAGCAGGACAACCGGCATGAACCCAAACCCGCGCATCCTGGTGGTCGACGACGACGCCGCCGGGCGCCTCCTGGCCCGAGCGACCCTGGTTCGCGCTGGCTGCGAAGTTATCGAAGCACAAGACGGCCAAGCCGCGCTGCAGGCAATTCAAACGGAGGCTCCCGATCTGGTGCTGATGGACGTCAACATGCCGGTGATGGATGGGTTCACCGCTTGTTCGAAGTTGCGCGAGCTGGCGCATGCGCAGCGCGTCCCGGTCCTGATGATGACCGCGCGCGACGACATGCAGTCGATCGAACGCGCCTTCCACGTCGGCGCGACGGATTTCATTGCCAAACCCATCAACTGGACGATCCTCGCGCATCGCGTGCGCTACCTGCTGCGCGCCAGCCATGCCATCAACGACTTGGCGCAGAACCAACTGCGCCTGTCCAACGCGCAGCGCATCGGCGACATGGGCGACTGGGAATGGGATGTGGCGCGCGAGAACGTCACCCCGTCCGAGCAGGCCCGGCTCATCTTCGGTCTCGAAGGCAGCCAGGGTGAGTTCGATCCAAGAGCCTTTTTGTCCACCGTGCATTCGGAGGATGCCCACCGGCTGCAGAGCGAATTCGACCGGGCCATCGCCGCCGGCCAGCCCTTCGCCATCGAACATCGGGTCATCCGGCCCGACGGCTCAACCCGGCACGTGCATCAACAAGTCGTCGTCACCGCGCGGGACGCGTCAGGCCGGGCCAGCGTGCTCGCCGGAGCGGTGCACGACATCACGCAACGCAAACAGGCCGAAGAACAGATTTGGCGCCTGGCCCACTACGACCCGCTGACGGGCCTGCCGAATCGCCTGCTCTTCGTCGACCGTCTGCACCAGGCGATCGCCCACGCGAAACGCCACGGCAAACGGGTCGCCATCATGTTCATCGACCTGGACCACTTCAAGCGCGTCAACGACACGCTCGGGCACGCGGCCGGCGACGAGCTGCTGCGGGTGGTGGGCACGCGGCTCGAACAATCGATTCGTGCGTCGGATTCCGTCAGCAGCGAACGCGGCGACGCCACTCCCGCCGCACGCGGCATCGCCCGGCTCGGCGGCGACGAGTTCAGCTTGATGCTGGGCGACATGGACAACGCTGCGGACGCCGCGAACGTCGCGCAGCGCCTGATGGCGGCGCTGGCGGTGCCGTTGATCGTCCAGTGCACCGAGCTGTACATCAGCGCCAGCGTCGGCGTGGCCATGTATCCGGACGACGGCGCGGATGTCGACGCGCTGCTGATGAACGCCGACACGGCCATGTACCGCGCCAAGGAAGCCGGCCGAGGCGGATTCCAGTTCTACGACGAATCGATGAATGCTCGCGCGCTCGAGCGGCTGGTGATGGAGGGCATGCTGCGCAAGGCGTTGGAGCGTTCCGAATTCGTCTTGCACTACCAGCCTCGGATTTCCCTGACCCAGGGCCGGATCGTCGGTGCCGAGGCGCTGATCCGCTGGCAACACCCGGAACGCGGCTGGGTCTCGCCGCAAGAATTCATCCCGCTCGCCGAGGAAGCGGGCCTGATCATCCCGATCGGCGAGTGGGCCATCGACGCGGCATGTCGGCAAAGTGCTGCGTGGCGCGCCGAAGGCATTGAATTCGGCCCCGTCGCCGTCAACCTGGCCTCCACCCATTTGCGCGTGCGCACCCTTCCCGAGCTCGTGGCACGCGCCTTGCGCGAGCATGCGCTGCCGCCTTGCGCCCTGGAACTCGAAGTCACCGAATCGATGCTGATGGCCGATCCGGAGCTGTGCGTCGAGACTGCCCGGCAGTTGAGCAACCTGGGCGTGAGTCTGTCGATCGACGACTTCGGGACGGGATATTCGTCGCTGAGCTACCTCAAGCGGCTGCCGATCAAGTCGCTGAAAATCGATCAGTCCTTCGTGCGCAACCTGACCACCGATCCGGACGACGCGGCCATCATCACCGCGATCAACGCGATGGCGCACACGCTGAAACTGAAAGTCATCGCCGAAGGCGTCGAAACCGAGGCGCAGCGGGCGTTCCTGCAGGCCGGGGGATGCGACGAATTCCAGGGTTACCTGGCCTGCCGCGCCGTCGAAGCCGGGGCGTTCGCACGGCTTGTCCAAGCCCAACATTCGGCGCGTCGCGTTCCCGTCGCGGCCTGAGCGTCAGCCGCGCGAGCTGTACTGCGTACCCCCAGAGCGATCCGGCCCGCCGACTTTTCTGGCATCACCCTCAACTGCCCTTGCGGCGGCGCGGCGCGGCGACTTCGCCCGCCTCGCGCGGCGGCAGCCCCGTGTGCTGCGTCAGAAGTCGGCCACGCCGGGGCGCCGTGCTGGCCGGCGCAGGCGTCGAGTTCTTGCGCCGGGCACTTTCGTAACTGCCGTTCGTCACCGGCTGATAGCTCGGAATCAGGTGATATTTGCCGTTGCCGATGAGGTCGGCGCGGCCCATCTTCTGCAGCGCCTCGCGCAGCAGCGGCCAGTTGTTGGCGTCATGCCAGCGCAGGAAGGCTTTGTGCAGACGGCGCCGGTTCTCGCCGCGCACGATGTCTACGCGCTCGGCACGTTGGGGATCGCGGCTGATGCCCTTCAGCGGGTTCAGGTTGGTGTGGTACATCGCGGTGGCTGTGGCCATCGGGCTCGGGTAGAAGGTCTGCACCTGGTCTGCCTTGAAGCCGTTTTTCTTCAACCACAGCGCCAGGTTCATCATGTCTTCGTCGCTCGTTCCCGGGTGCGCGGCGATGAAGTAGGGAATCAGGTATTGCTTCTTGCCGGCTTCCAGGCTGAACTGCTCGAACATCTTGCGGAAGCGCTCGTAGGAGCCGATGCCGGGCTTCATCATCTTCGTGAGCGGCCCGCCTTCGGTGTGCTCGGGCGCGATCTTCAGATACCCGCCCACGTGGTGCGTGACGAGCTCTTTCACATATTCCGGCGACTGAATCGCCAGGTCGTAGCGCAGGCCCGAGCCGATGAGAATCTTCTTCACGCCGCGCAAGGAGCGCGCGCGCCGGTAGAGCTTGATGAGCGGCGTGTGATCGGTATTCAGATTCGGGCAGATGCCCGGGTAGACGCAGCTCGGCTTGCGGCACGCCGCTTCGATGGCCGTGCTCTTGCAGGCGATGCGGTACATGTTCGCGGTGGGGCCGCCCAGGTCGCTGATGACGCCGGTGAAGCCTTTCACGCGATCGCGAATTTCCTCGATCTCGCGGATCACGGAATCTTCGCTGCGGCTCTGGATGATGCGGCCTTCGTGCTCGGTAATCGAACAGAACGTGCAGCCGCCGAAGCAGCCGCGCATGATGTTCACCGAGAAGCGGATCATTTCCCACGCTGGGATCTTCGTCGACCCGTCATGGCCGCCGGACTCGTCTGCATAGCTCGGGTGCGGGCTGCGTGCGTACGGCAGGTCGAACACATGGTCCATCTCCACTGTGGTCAGCGGAATCGGCGGCGGGTTGATCCAGACCTCGCGCGCCGTGGCGCCGCTGCCGTGGCGCTGCACGAGGGCGCGCGCGTTGCCGGGGTTCGTCTCGAGGTGCAAGACTCGGTTGGCATGCGCGTAGAGCACGGCGTCGGACTTCACCTGTTCGTAAGACGGCAGGCGGATCACGGTGCGT
>JBEBHW010000208.1:0-6280 GCA_040081145.1 Burkholderiaceae bacterium | reverse complement strand
TCGCCGGGGCGGCGCGCCCTCGTCAAAGTGGTGCACGCGCATCTGTACAAGGGCCGGCCCGAAGCGTCGCTGGTCGAGCCGCAGATGCAGAACTCGGGCCGCAACAACAACGGCCACATCACGATCCGGCACAAGGGCGGCGGTCACAAGCACCACTACCGCGTCGTCGACTTCGTGCGCGGCAAGGACGCGATTCCGGCGAAAGTCGAGCGCATCGAGTACGACCCGAACCGCACCGCGCACATCGCCCTCGTGTGTTATGCCGATGGCGAGCGCCGCTACATCATCGCGCCGCGCGGCCTGGAAGTCGGCGCGACGATTCTGAGCGGCGCCGAAGCGCCGATCAAGGCCGGCAATACGCTGCCGATCCGCAACATCCCGGTCGGCTCGATCGTGCATTGCATCGAGATGCTGCCGGGCAAGGGCGCGCAAATTGCGCGTTCTGCAGGGGCGTCAGTGACCTTGCTGGCGCGCGAAGGCACCTACGCCCAGTTGCGGCTGCGCTCGGGTGAGGTTCGTCGGATTCACATCGATTGCCGCGCGACGATCGGCGAAGTGAGCAACGAAGAGCACAGCCTGCGCCAATACGGCAAGGCCGGCGCGCGGCGCTGGAAGGGCATCCGCCCGACGGTGCGCGGCGTTGCAATGAACCCGGTGGATCACCCGCACGGCGGCGGCGAAGGCCGCACCGGCGAGGGCCAGGCCCCGGTGTCGCCGTGGAACACCTTGACCAAGGGCTACCGCACCCGCAATAACAAGCGCACGCAGACGATGATCGTCGCGCGGCGCAAGAAGTAAGAGGCCGCCATGACGCGTTCGCTCAAGAAGGGTCCGTTCGTCGACCATCATCTGATGACCAAGGTCGAAAAGGCCTCGGCGACGAAAGACAAGAAGCCCATCAAGACATGGTCGCGGCGCTCCACGATCCTGCCCGATTTCATCGGCGTCACGATCGCGGTGCACAACGGCAAGCAACACGTGCCGGTGTACATCACGGACCAGATGGTGGGCCACAAGCTCGGCGAATTTGCTCTGACGCGGACCTTCAAAGGTCACCCGGCGGACAAAAAAGTCGTCAAGAAATAAAGGGTGATGTCGATGGAAACCCGTTCAATCGTTCGTGGTGTTCGCCTCTCGGCCGACAAGGGCCGGCTTGTCGCCGACTTGGTGCGTGGCCGGCCTGTGGATCAGGCGCTCAACATCCTGACCTTCACGCAAAAGAAGGCCGCAGGCATCATCAAGAAGGCGCTTGAATCTGCGATCGCGAACGCCGAGCACAACGACGGTGCCGACATCGACGAACTCAAGGTCAAGACGATCTTCGTCGAACAAGGTGCGACGCTGAAGCGCTTTTCGGCACGTGCCAAAGGGCGCGGCAACAGCATCAGCAAGCCCACCTGCCATATTTTCGTGACCGTCGGAAACTAAAGAGACCGGACCATGGGACAAAAAATTCATCCGACGGGTTTTCGCCTGCAGGTCACGCGCAACTGGTCGTCGCGCTGGTACGCGTCGAACAAGAATTTCGCGACGATGCTCGCCGAGGACTTGAAAGTTCGCGAGTACTTGAAGACGCGACTGAAGAGCGCTGCGGTATCGCGCATCCTCATCGAGCGCCCGGCGAAGAACGCGCGCATCACGATTTTCTCGGCACGCCCGGGCGTCGTGATCGGCAAGAAGGGCGAGGACATCGAGAACCTCAAGGCCGAACTGGCGCGCCGCCTGGGCGTGCCGGTGGCGGTGAACATCGAAGAAGTGCGCAAGCCAGAGATTGATGCGCAGCTGATCGCCGACAGCATCACGCAGCAGTTGGAGAAACGCATCATGTTCCGCCGCGCGATGAAGCGCGCAATGCAGAACGCGATGCGCCTGGGTGCCCAGGGCATCAAGATCATGTCGTCAGGGCGCCTGAACGGGATTGAAATCGCACGTTGCGAGTGGTACCGCGAAGGCCGCGTGCCTCTGCATACGCTCAAGGCCGACATCGACTACGGCATTTCGGAAGCGAAGACGACGTACGGTGTGATCGGCGTGAAGTGCTGGGTCTACCGTGGCGACCGCCTGGCCAAAGGCGAAGTGGCGCCTGCGGCAAAGCCCGAAACGGGCGACGACGATCGCCGCAACCGCCGCCCGGCGCGCCCTGGCGCACCTGGCATGGGCGCCCCTGGCGCCGGCCGTGGCCCCGCAGCGGTACCCGAGCGCCCCGCAAGGCGCGTCGCGGCTGCACTGCCGATTGAAGGCGCCGACAAACCCGCCGACGGCGCCGCATCGGCACCCAAAGTGCCGGCAGTCAAGCGCATCCGCAAAGCGGTTGCGCCTGACAGCAAAGGAGAATAAAGATGCTGCAACCTGCTCGCAGAAAATTCCGCAAGGAGCAAAAAGGCCGCAACACCGGCGTCGCGACGCGCGGCGCGAAGGTGTCGTTCGGCGACTTCGGCCTGAAGGCCATCGAACGCGGCCGCCTCACGGCGCGCCAGATCGAGGCGGCACGCCGCGCCATCTCGCGCCACGTGAAGCGTGGCGGGCGGATCTGGATTCGCATTTTTCCGGACAAGCCGATTTCGCAAAAGCCCGCCGAAGTGCGCATGGGCAACGGCAAGGGCAATCCGGAGTACTACGTCGCCGAAATTCAGCCCGGCAAGGTGCTTTACGAAATCAACGGCGTGCCCGAGCAACTGGCACGCGAGGCGTTCCTGCTGGCTTCGGCGAAGCTGCCGCTGCGCACCCGGTTTGTCGCGCGCATGGTTGGCGCCTGACGCTTCCACGGAGATCCCTCATGAAGACATCTGAACTTCGCGCCAAGGACACGGCGGGCCTGCAAAAGGAAGTGAGCGAGCTGTTGAAAGCGCACTTCGGCCTGCGCATGCAAAAGGCGTCGCAGCAACTGAACAACCATTCGCAGTTGGGCAAAACGCGCCGCGACATCGCGCGCGCCAAGACCATACTCGCCGAGAAGACCAAGGAAGGGGCCACCAAATGACCCAGACCGACGCAAGCCCAGCGACCCCCGCGGTGGCCAAGCCGAAGAACACGCGCACCCTGGTGGGCCGTGTCGTCAGCGACAAGCGCAACAAGACCGTCACCGTCCTGATCGAACGCCGCACCATGCACGAGCTCTACGGCAAGATCGTCGGCAAGTCGAGCAAGTACCATTGCCACGACGAAAAGGGCGAGTACAAGACCGGCGACGTGGTCGAGATCGCCGAGTGCCGTCCCATCTCCAAGACCAAGGCGTGGGTTGTGACGCGTCTGGTCGAGAAGGCGCACGTCGTCTAGGGGCAATCGACCCCAGGCGCGACGGGCTCAATTCGAGACGTCGACAACGCGGCCGGAACGCTGGGATACTGGCGGCCGGCCGTTCCCATTTCTGAACCCCCAAGGAGAAACATGATGCTCAAGGTTGGCGACAAGCTCCCCGCAGCGAAATTGCAGGAATTCATTGAGGTCGAAGGCAACGGATGTTCGATCGGACCGAACACCTTCGAGCTCGACAAGTTGACCGCCGGCAAGAAGATCGCCGTGTTCGGCTTGCCTGGCGCGTTCACGCCCACCTGTTCGGCCAAACATGTTCCCGGCTACGTCGAGAACGCCGCAGCCTTGAAAGCCTCCGGGATCGATGAAATCTGGTGCGTCTCCGTCAACGACGCCTTCGTGATGGGCGCCTGGGGCCGCGAGCAAAAGACTGGCGGCAAGGTGCGCATGCTGGCCGACGGCAGCGCCGATTTCAGCAAGGCCACCGGCTTGACGCTGGACCTGACGGCGCGCGGCATGGGGCTGCGCTCGAACCGCTACTCGATGCTCGTCGTCGACGGTGTGGTCAAGTCGCTCAACGTCGAAGCTCCCGGAAAGTTCGAAGTCAGCGACGCTGCGACGCTTCTTGGCCAGGCGAAAAGCGTCTTGCGCTGAAACCTCGCGCTTCGGTTCCTACCTCGGCAGCCGAGGCGCCTGACGGTCGCAATGAAGCTGCTTGAGGGAATTCGCAAGCACGGCTTTCGCAAGTGGTATGAGCGCGAGTTGATCGTGAGCCATGCGTACCTGGTGCTGCTGTTCTTCTGCGCCATCGGGCTGCTCACGTCGTTCAGCGTCTACAGCAAAAGCGCGCCGTGGGTCGACCGCGCACTCGACGCCGCGGGCATTGCCCTGTGCGCCGCAGTGGGATTCTGGTCGTTGCGCCGCTACCTCTTCCTGTTGATGCACGCCGAACAGGTCGCCAGTCAGGCGGTGTGTTCACAGTGCAAGACCTACGGGCGCCTGACGATTGCCGCAGGCCAGGGCCGACATGGGGATTCGATTCAGGTGCGCTGCCGGAAGTGCGAGCACGAATGGGCCATCGTCGACGCAGGCTAGATCAACTGACCGATCAACAGCCCGACGAAACTCAGCAGCACGCTGCTTGCCAGCGGAATGAAGACGTCACGGCCGAACAGCCGAAAACGGAAATCACCGGGCAACCGGCCCAGCCCGAGCTTCTCGAGCCAAGGGCGAAAACCGCTGAATATCAACAGTGCAAGAAAGATGACGAACAGCCAACGCAACATGCAAGCGGCCCTCGAGGCTAGCGATTGACGCTCAAAGCGTGTGGGTGCGATCGCCGTTGCTGAACCCCAGGCTGGCGAATTCGCAGCCTTTGGCAAAGCCGATCACTTTGAACAATTCGCCCATTTCGTGTTCGTGAAGCAGTTTCTGGGCGTTGCTGCGATCGCGCAGGCCGGCAACTTCCAGCAGTTCGAGCAGGCCGCAGTTCATCAAGAAGCGCGCTTGCGATGTGTAGCCCAAGACCGTCAGGCCGGCGTCCTGCGCGGCGCAAGCAATGCCCGTGAAGTCGACATGCGCCGTGATGTCCTTCTGCCCGACCTCGAGCAAGGGATTGTCATCGCAAAGATGGGCGCGATGGCACATCAGGGTGCCACCGCGGCGTTGCGGGTGGTAGTACTCGGCTTGCGGAAATCCATAGTCGATGAAGAAGGCCGCACCGCGCACGAGATGACTGCCGAGGGTGGCAATGAAGGCTTGGGTTTGAGGATGAATTTCCGTCGTCGTATCGAGTGGCAGCGCTTCGCCAAAAGGCGCGCGAAGCGGCGTCGGCCGGTCTTCCCACGTGAAGCCATCGCCGTCCCGGGCCACGCCGCGTTCGAACCAGGCCGCACCGTCGCAGTGAAGCAGCTGCACCGGAATCGCGTCCAGCACCTCGTTGCCGACGATCACCGCGCTGAACCGGTCCGGCAGGGAGTCGAGCCAGGACACTTTGGCGGCATGGCGCGTTAGCCGTTGCGCCTGGCGCTGTCGCAGCACGCCCGAGAGTTCGACGATGCAATAGCGCTCAACCTTGTCGCCCAAGGCGTCGAGCAATTCTTCGGCGAGCGCGCCGCTGCCAGCGCCGAACTCCCACACCTCGGTACATCCGCTCGCGGACAAGGCCTGCGCAATGGGCACGGCCAAGGTGCGGCCGAACAGGCGTGAAAGCTCCGGCGCGGTCACGAAGTCGCTTCCGCTGCCGGGCATGAGGCCGAACTTGCGACCTTCCGTCGCGTAGTAGCCCAATCCTGGAGCGTACAGCGCCAAGGCCATGAATCGATCGAAAGGGATCCAGCCGCCGTCGCGGGCAATCGCTTCGTGGATCAGCGCGGCGAGCCTGGCGAGGGGCGCCGATACACTGCGGTCCTGAGTCGATGGCATTGCGCGGATTGTAGAAACCATGGGCCCACGTCCTGTTTGTCTGGTGACCGGTGCCGCGCGACGCGTCGGGCGAGCCATCGCCCTGGACCTGGCCGCGCACGGCTGCGACGTTGCCGTGCACTACCGCAGTTCGCGTTCCGAGGCGATGGCGACGGTGGCCGAAATCGTCGCACTGGGCCACCGGGCCGAAGCGGTGCAGGCCGATCTTGCAGATGAAGCGGCGTGCGGCGGCTTGATCGGCGCGGTGGTGGCCAGGCTGGGCCGGGTCGACGCCGTGGTGAACAACGCCTCGACCTTCGAGGCGGACGATGCGGTCGCGTTCAGCCACCAGGCCATGGATCGTCATTGGCGGGCCAACGCCGCGCCGGCTGTCATCTTGGCGCGTGGCCTGCACGACCACCTCGCAGGTCGAAGCGCGAAGGGCTGCGTCGTGAACCTGCTCGACCAAAAGCTCTGGAACCTGAATCCGGACTATTTTTCCTACACGCTGTCCAAAGCGGCGTTACAGGCCGCCACCGTGATGCTCGCGCAAGCCTACGCGCCGGTGCTTCGGGTGTGCGGCGTTGCGCCCGGAGTCACCCTGCCTTCGGCCGCCATGAGCCCC
>JBEBHW010000853.1:0-1293 GCA_040081145.1 Burkholderiaceae bacterium | reverse complement strand
CAAGTGAACCATCGGAACCGCGGTACCCCAGGCCCAGAGCGGCGCAGGGTGCTCGGTTCCATCAAAACAGGAAACGAGTATGACCGCCACCACGGCGCACAAGGCCGAAATCGTCAAGGCCAACGCACGAAGCGCCACCGACACCGGATCGCCCGAAGTGCAAGTCGCGCTTCTGACGGATCGCATCAACGAACTCACGCCGCACTTCAAGACGCACCTCAAAGACCACCACGGTCGGCGCGGCCTGCTCAAGATGGTGAACCGGCGCAAGAGTTTGCTCTCCTACCTCAGGGAAACCGACGCCGAGCGCTACACGGCGTTGATCCAGAAATTGGGCTTGCGCAAGTAAGGCACGCGAGCCTGCACGATGGAGCCTGTCTGGAATTCGCCAGCGCAGGTTCCTCTTTCGACCACCGGAATCTCCCCCAAGTCGTCGCGTCGCTGTGTCATTCCATCGATGTTCCAAGCCGAACACCATTGGAATGGCATCTCGCCTCGAAGTCCGGTTGTCCCGACCCGCTGAGCCGCCGTTGGCTGGCCAGCCCTCACCGGAGAAATGCGCATGAGCATGTTCAAGAAAATCACCAAGACGTTCCAATGGGGCCAACACAAGGTCACGATGGAGACCGGCGAAATCGCGCGCCAGGCGAGCGGCGCTGTGCTCGTCGACATTGAAGACACCGTCATTCTGGCAACCGTCGTCGCTGCAAAAAACGCCAAGCCGGGGCAGGACTTTTTTCCGCTGACCGTCGACTACATCGAAAAGACCTACGCCGCAGGCAAGATCCCCGGCAGCTTTTTCAAGCGCGAAGGCCGCCCCAGCGAACTCGAGACGCTGACGTCGCGCCTGATCGACAGGCCGCTGCGCCCGCTGTTCCCGGACGGCTTCTTCAATGAAGTGCAGGTCGTGATTCACGTGCTGTCGCTGAACCCGGAAGTTCAGGCCGACATCGCGGCGATGATCGGCGCGAGCGCGGCTCTCGCGATCTCCGGAATTCCGTTCAACGGCCCGATCGGCGCAGCGCGCGTCGGTTACGTCGACGGCAAGTACGTGCTGAACCCGGGCAAGACGCAGCTCGCGACCTCGCAGATGGAGTTGATCGTCGCCGGCACCGAAGCCGCTGTGCTGATGGTGGAAAGCGAAGCCCAGCAGTTGAGCGAAGAGATCATGCTCGGTGGTGTCGTGTTCGGCCACGAGCAGGGCAATATCGCGATCAACGCGATTCACGACCTGGTGCGTGACGCCGGCAAGCCGGCCTGGGACTGGGCCGCACCGGCGAAGGACGAAGCCTT
>JBEBHW010000207.1:0-6331 GCA_040081145.1 Burkholderiaceae bacterium | reverse complement strand
GCCGCACGCAGCGCCCTGGAGTCAATGACATGAGTCTCAAATGCGGCATCGTGGGCCTGCCCAACGTCGGCAAGTCCACCCTCTTCAATGCCTTGACGAAGGCCGGCATCGCGGCGGAGAACTATCCGTTTTGCACGATCGAGCCGAATGTGGGAATCGTCGAGCTGCCCGATCCGCGCCTGGCCAAGCTCGCTGCGATCGTCAAGCCTGAGCGCATCGTTCCGGCGATCGTGGAGTTCGTCGACATGGCCGGCCTGGTGGCCGGCGCGTCCAAAGGCGAAGGCCTGGGCAACCAGTTCCTCGCCCACATTCGCGAGACCGACGCCATCGTCAACGTGGTGCGCTGCTTCGAAGACGAGAACGTGATCCACGTCGCGGGCAAGGTGGATCCGCTGTCCGACATCGAGGTGATCCAGACCGAACTGTGCCTCGCCGACCTGGCGACCGTCGAGAAGAGCTTGACGCGCTATACCAAGGTCGCCAAGGCGGGCAACGACAAGGAGGCGCAGCGCCTCGTCGACGTGCTGCTGAAGTGCCAAAAGGTGCTTGACGACGCGAAACCGGTGCGCGGCATCGCGTTCAGCAAGGAAGAACTCGCGGTGCTGAAGCCGCTGTGCCTGATCACCGCCAAGCCGGCGATGTTCGTCGCCAACGTCGACGAGCGCGGATTCGAGGGCAATGCGCTGCTCGACAAGTTGCGAACCTACGCCGACGGCCAGCGCGCGCCGGTCGTCGCGATCTGCGCGAAAACGGAAGCTGAACTCGCCGACATGGACGAGGCGGACCGGCTCATGTTCCTTCAGGAGATGGGCCAGACCGAGGCGGGCCTGCCCCGGTTGATCCGCGCCGCGTTCAAGCTGCTCGGCTTGCAGACGTATTTCACCGCAGGCGTCAAGGAAGTGCGCGCCTGGACGATCCACGTGGGCGACACGGCGCCGCAGGCGGCCGGCGTGATCCACACCGATTTCGAGCGCGGCTTCATTCGGGCCCAGACGATCGCCTTTGACGACTTTCTCGCCTTCAAGGGCGAGCAAGGCGCCAAGGACGCCGGAAAGATGCGCGCCGAGGGCAAAGAGTACGTGGTCAAAGACGGCGACGTGCTGAACTTCTTGTTCAACGTGTAGAAATTCCATGTGAGCGAACACTTCCGTATTGCTTGAGTGTCAGCAGCAATTCGAGTCGCGGCACAGTGAACAATCTTGCAACCTCGGGGAAGGCGTTGGCCGGTCAATCAGCACTCTCCTTGGTCGAGTGCTAAAATTTTCGGAACCAAATCAGGATCGGCGTCTCTCACGCCCTCATGAACATGTCCACTGCCACCGCCGTTGCTGTCCGTGACCCGTGGGGCCTGGTGCCTTCGCTGGGCAACCTGGACGCCTACATTTCAGCCGTCAACCGGATCCCGATGCTGACGCTCGAACAAGAGGTCGACTTCGCGACCCGGCTGCGCAACGAAGCCGATCTGGGCGCCGCCGGAAAGCTGGTGCTGTCGCACCTGCGCCTGGTCGTCTCGATCTCGCGCCAATATCTCGGATACGGCCTGCCGCATGGCGATTTGATTCAGGAAGGCAACGTCGGCCTGATGAAAGCGGTGAAACGCTTCGACCCGACCCAAGGCGTGCGTCTCGTGAGCTACGCGATGCACTGGATCAAGGCCGAGATTCACGAGTACATCCTGAAGAACTGGCGCATGGTCAAGCTTGCAACGACGAAGGCGCAGCGCAAGCTGTTCTTCAACTTGCGCTCGATGAAGCAAGGCCTGAAAGACGACGCGCTGGATGCCGACACGCACCGCAGTACGCTGACGCGCGATGAAGTGAAGATCCTCGCGACGCGCCTGAACGTGAAGCAGGAAGAAGTGCTCGAGATGGAAACGCGGCTTTCCGGCGGCGACGTGGCGCTGGAGCCCTTGTCCGACGACGGCGAAGAGGCCTTCGCGCCGATTGCCTACCTCGCCGATGAATCGAACGAACCGAGCCGCGTTCTCGAAGCGCGCAATCGCGACTGGCTCGCCGGCGACGGCATCGCGCTGGCGCTGGAGGCGCTCGACGCACGCAGCCGGCGCATCGTCGAAGAGCGATGGCTCAAAGTCAACGACGACAACTCGGGCGGCCTGACGCTGCACGACCTCGCCGCTGAATACGGCGTGAGCGCCGAGCGCATCCGCCAAATCGAAGTGGCGGCGATGAAGAAGATGCGCAGGGCCTTGGCCGAAGCGGCTTGATGTCATCCCGGCGAACGCCTGGATCCACTTGGTGTGAACCTGCCTGCCGGCGGATCCCGGCGTTCGCAGGGATGGTGGGGGCGGGAATTCAGCCCTGCGCCAGCAGCGCCTTCAGATCGGCGCTGAGCGCGTCCGCGCCGCTGCCGTAGCGCACGAACAGGCGCACCTTGCCGCGCGCATCGAAGACGAATGAGCCCGCGGTGTGGTCGACCGTGTAACTCGTTTCCGTCTTGCCCGGCGAGATCTGAAAAAACACCTTGAACTCCCGCGCGGCGGCCTTGATCTGCTCGGGCGTTCCGGAGAGCGCGACGAAGCTCGGATCGAAGTTCGCCATGTAGGCCTTCAGAACCTCTTGCGTATCGCGCTTGGGGTCGAGCGTCACGAAGACCCCCTGCACGCGCTCGCCGTCCTTGCCGAGGGACTTCTTGATCTGCGCAAGTTCGGCCAGCGTCGCCGGGCAGACGTCAGGGCATTGGGTGTAGCCGAAGAAGACGACGCTGACCTTGCCCTTGAATTCTTCGAGGCTGCGCGCCTTGCCGAATTGATCCGTCAGGCTGAGCGTGCGCGCGTACTCGGCGCCGGTGATGTCGATGCCCTTGAACGGCGGCGGCGCCGGGGACAGCTTGTCGCAGCCGAGCAGCACCAGTGCGGCGCCCATCAGTGCCGTCCGACGCGCGAGTTTCATGACGGGTGTTGCTTCCAATGGCGGCTAGAGCAAGGGGCCAACGTAGTGGTCCACGAGCAGCGCCGCAAACAGCAGCGACAGGTGCAGGATGGAGAAGCGGAAGGTCTTGCGCGCCAGCGCGTCGGAGTAGTTGCGCCAGAGTTTCCAGGCGTAGCCGGTGAAGCAAAAGCCCAGCACGATCGCGCTGACGAGGTAAATGACACCGCTCATTCCCGAGACGAACGGCAAGAGCGTCGCGGCAAACAGCACGAGCGTGTAGAGCAACACGTGCAGCCGCGTGAACTCCGAGCCGTGCGTCACCGGCAGCATCGGCAGGCCGGCGCGCCGGTAGTCTTCGGTGCGATAGAGCGCGAGCGCCCAGAAGTGCGGCGGCGTCCACAAAAAAATGATCAGGCACATGATCAGCGCTTCGGGCCCGACCTCGCCGCGTATCGCCGCCCAGCCGAGCACCGGCGGCATCGCCCCGGACGCGCCGCCAATCACGATGTTTTGCGGTGTCATGGGTTTCAGCACGAGCGTGTAGACGACGGCGTAGCCGACAAAGGTGGCGAGCGTCAGCCACATCGTCAGCGGATTCACCGCCACGTAGAGCAGGGCGCAGCCCGCCGCGCCGAGCAGGAGCGAGAACACGAGCGTCTGCGCGGCGCTCAACTGACCGTTCGCGGTTGCGCGCCACGCGGTGCGCGCCATCTTCGCGTCGATGCCTTGTTCCACCAGGCAGTTGAACGCTGCCGCCGCAGCGGCCACAAGCCAGATGCCGGCCGTGGCGGCGAGCACGATCTGCCAGTCGGGCAATCCCGGCACCGCCATCAGCATGCCGATGACGGCGCAAAACACGATCAGCTGAACGACGCGCGGTTTCGTCAGCGCGTAATACTGTCTCGCGCGAGACGGCGAGGCGATGCGCGCAGCAGGTGCGGGGCGAACGAGGGTTTCAGACATGGCGGGGGCGCAAGGGCGTGATTCTACGAACTTGGCGTCGGCGCCGGCCGAGCATGGCCATTGGGCGCCGCGCTGGAGAGCATGGGCCGGGCCCGGACGAGCAGCAAGGTGAGCACGAGCACCAGGGCGGCGGCGCCTGCGGTGTGCGCCACCGCGCCCAGCAGCGGCCAACTGAGCAAGACGTTGCTCAAGCCGCTGGCAAGCTGCCACGCAGCGACTGCGGAGAGCGCAACAGCCCAGCGTCGCAGCGACTGATCGCGGCGCGCCCAGAGCACCCACGCGAGCGTCGCGAGCGCCCCCAGAAGCAGGTAAGCGACGAGCCGGTGCACATAGTGAATCGCGACAAGCGCGGCAAACGACAGGTAGCTGCCGTCGGCCTGCCGGCCGAGTTCGCGCCGCACGGTAAACCCGCCCGCGAAATCCATCTCGGGCCACCAGCTGCCGTGACACAACGGGAAATCGGAACACGCGAGCACCGCATAGTTCGTGCTGACCCAACCGCCGAGCGCGATTTGCAGCGCGCTCAAGCCCGCAACGCCCCAGGTCGCGGCGCGCAGCCGCGGTGAGAGCGCGAGCGGCGCCAACGGCGCGGGCGCACCGGCCTGCGCCTGCGCCGCGAGCAGCGCGAGCAAAACCATGCCGCCCAGCAAGTGCAGCGTGACGATCGTCGGGTAGAGCTTCATCGTCACCGTCAGCGCGCCGAAGGCCCCCTGAATGCACACCCAGAGCAGCGTCAACGTCGGCCACCAGGGCGATAGCGTCGCGCTCCGGCGTCGCGCTGCCGCCCAGCTCGACGCGGCGAGCACCAGGATCAGCGCACCCACCATCGTGGCGAGATAGCGATGGATCATTTCGATCCACGCCTTGCCGTGCGTCACTGGGCCGGTGGGCATGGCCGTCTGCGCCACGTCGATCTGCGCACGTGCGCCCACCGGGCTGGCGCTGCCGTAGCAGCCCGGCCAGTCGGGGCAGCCCAGGCCCGAGTCCGTCAGGCGCGTGAAAGCGCCGAAGAGCACAAGATCGAAGGTGAGAAAGAGGATCAACAGCGTCAACGCACGTTGGCGCTGCGCGGACGGCGCGCCGCGGTTGCGCAGCCACAGCCACGCGAGCGGGACGCAGGCGAGCACCAAGCCCAGCAGCGCCAGGCGCAACAGGGGCGTGAAGTCGTAGGGAACGTCGGGCGTCATGGCGCGAGCGCGCCGGGACTGCTCGTGCCGCGCCCGGGCTTGTCCCACCCGGCCGAGGCGCGCAGCAGCCGCTCCACGTCGCGCCTGAGCTTGCTGGGTTCGGGAGTCGGCGGCGAGCGCATCATCCATTGTCCCAGCGGGTCGACGATGTACAACTGGGTCTCCAGCGCCTGGCCCGCGCCGCCGTCCAGCCACGCCGCGAGTGCCGCCGCCGGCACGCGCAACACCGTGGCGCCTTCGCCCCGGCTCACGGCGTCGAGCGTGCGCGGCGCTGGTGTCGCGGTGTCGTGAATCAGCCAGAGTTTGTCGACGCGGTCCTTGTCGCGCCCCAACGCCTCGCGCAGCTGGCGCTGCAACCAGAGCATTTTTTCGCAACCGGCGTCGCACGCCCCACCCGCGACGACGACCAGCAACCACTGCCCGCGCAGCGTCGCCGAAGCCACGGCGCGGCCCTGCAAATCGGTGAGCCCGAGGTCGGCGGGAATAGGCCGCTGCGGCTGGATCAGCTCGCTGTAGTTGGTGCGACCCTGCGGCTTGATCACATAGTAGGCCAGGTACGAGGCAATCACCGGCAAGGCACAGATGAGCAACACCAGCAGCATCTTCACGCGCCCGCTCGCGGTGCGGCGCGCTTGCGCGTCGACCGATGGCAGCGAGTGCACCGTCAGGCGCAACGGCTGGTCTGGCGGCGCCTCAACGGCGCGCGCGGATTCGGGGGGCGATGAGTTGGAACCAGACATACAGGCCTGTGATGAGGGCGGCCAGCGCGAACCATTGCGCCGCGTAGCCATAGTGTTTGTGGACGTCCACCGCTGGGCGCGGCCACTGCCGCAGCAAGCCGTCGCCGCGGTTGATTGCATCGTCCGTCTGCTGGATCGTCAGTGGGCGCAACGCCAAGCCGGTCTCGGTGGCGTAGGCGGCGAGGTCGAGATTTTGCCGGATCGGCCCGCCCGGCGCAGGACCTGCGAATTCGAACAGGCGCGAGGGCGCCGGAGCGACGATGCCCTCGACGGCAATCGCCTCGCTCGCGCTCACCAGCGCCGGCAAGCGCGTGCGGTCGCCGAAGTCGCGCGCAACCCAGCCGCGCTGCACGATCGCGTGCCCCGCCCCCGCGTCCAGCTCCAGCGGCGTGATGACGATGAACCCGGCCTGGCCGTTCAGCGTGCGGTTCTCCAGATATACGGTGCGCTCGGGCACCCACCGGCCTTGCAGGCGCACGCGGCGGTAGTGCTGCGCGGCGGCGCCCGGCGCGTCCGGTGCAAGCTCGGCGCCCTGCAGCGTCGGCAGTTGGCT